>NZ_JAQMUH010000175.1:0-26465 GCF_028331025.1 Anabaenopsis arnoldii
ATCCTAATTAAATGCAGCGATTCAAGTCATTAGTAAGCGTAACTAAATGACTTAGCTAGTACGGTCACATGACCAATAGCATAGGTGGTTACAAAGGCTTCAGCTAACTTAGTTAATGTAGACATATCGCTGACATATCCAGTGCTAGTGTAACCAATTTCGCTACCGCCGGAAATAGCATCTACATCTTTAAGTTCATTGAGAAAACTTTCAGAATCTTGAAATAATTCCACACCAGCATTGTTGAGTTCAGAAAGAATAATGTTAGCCATTTGATTGCTCCTCAAGTAATCTTTGATTTCTTGTTTACTGTTTAACAATTAAACTCAGTTCGCTTAACTGTTACTGCTATTTTTATTCACCCAAATCAAGAAAGTCAAGGACAAAAACAGTTTTAAATAGACTTATAATCGTGATTATTGTCTTGTTTAGCTAATAATTTAAGTCTGATAAATCCTTATTTTTATATATGTAAGTGGCCATGTTAAGCAAAATATAAAATCACTAAAAATCTATTTTCTCTTGTTTAATTTTCCGGTTTAGAGGGTAATATAGCCTTTTTCAGGCTCATGAAGTACACACCAATTCCCTATTCCCTATTCCCTGTTCCATCAAACTAAAAAAAATGTACCTCACGAGCATGGGAAATGCTCTAATTACCAAAAGTACTGTTATTACTGGCTTTAAACAGGGTTTTATGTCTTAAATGCCAGATAAAAGCAGAAATATTGGCATTATGTCAGTTATACTTGCTACAGAATTTAAATTCAGTTAATGTGTAAATATGAACCAGCAGCTTTATAGCCGCCTGGAAATTTTATAGCAGTAACCACAAGTGTTAGGACATTTCCCTGTTCGGTGTGTTCCCTGTTCCCTGTTCCCTTAAAACCACAATTATGATGTCCTAACGTGTATGCGTAGTGCTATAGTTACACACCAAAAATAAAAATATGAATAAAAAACAGATTCTGGGTTGGATTGCTCTAGCAGTTACTAGCTGTATCCTAGCTATCACCTTACCTTTAATCACTTTCATACCCTCACCAGCACAGTCAAACATCAACTTACTAGTATCTGCGGCCGCTAGTACCAGAGATGTACTCACAGAAATACAGGACATTTATCAACAAAGTAAACCAAACGTCAATATCACATATAACTTTGGGGCTTCTGGCGCACTACAACGACAAATTGAACAAGGCGCTCCAGTAGATATATTTATTTCTGCTGCTAGAAAACAAGTGGATGCACTAGAACAAAAAGGACTTTTACTACCCGGTACTCGTACCAACTTGGCAAATAACCGCTTAGTCTTGATTGTCCCCAAGAATAGCACCGGCATTAATAGCTTTTTCAACTTAACACAGACTCGAGTTAGGAGAATCGCTGTGGGAGAACCCAGAAGTGTCCCCGCAGGAGAATACGCAGACCAGGTATTCAAAAAACTAGGTATTTTTGAGCAAGTGAAGCCTAAATTAGTTTTAGCTAATAATGTGCGTCAAGTTTTAGCAGCGGTAGAAAGTGGCGATGCTGATGCTGGTTTAGTATACGCCACAGATGCCAAAATTTCCAGCAAAGTCAAAGTTGTAGTGGCTGCTGATCAAAAATACCACTCTGCAATTGTTTATCCCATGGCGGTAATTAAAACCAGTAAAAATATCCCTGCGGGCAAAGAATTTCTCAATTTTTTATCAAGTAACCAAGCAAAAGCTATACTCAGGAAATACGGGTTTATTGTGAGTTAATGAATCATTTAGGATTGCTATATACACAAATTACTAATTAATATGGATTTATCACCCCTGTGGATATCACTAAAGACCTCACTACTGGCCACAGTTATTACCTTTTTCCTGGGGATTCTGTCCGCTTACTGGATGTTAGGATACAAGGGTAAAGCCAAGTCATTCATTGAAGGAATCTTTGTCGCACCTTTGATTTTACCACCTACAGTTGTAGGCTTTTTATTACTACTATTTTTTGGCAGAAATGGCCCCGCAGGTAAACTGATGCAGCCCTTGAATTTCAGCATTGTTTTTACTTGGTATGGTGCAGCCATTGCTGCCACTGTGGTATCATTTCCCATCATGTATAAAACAGCTTTAGGAGCCTTTGAACAAATTGATGGCAATCTTCTAAGAGTAGCCAGAACCCTGGGAGCTTCTGAATCAACCATCTTTTGGCGCATCAGTTTACCCCTCGCATTTCCCGGAATTGTGGCGGCCACCAGTTTAGCTTTTGCGCGGGCTTTGGGTGAGTTTGGCGCTACCCTGATGTTAGCGGGTAATATTCCCGGACAAACTCAAAATATCCCCATGGCAATTTATTTTGCTGTGGAAGCTGGGGCGATGAATGAGGCCTGGTTTTGGTCGATCGCCATCATGAGTATTTCCCTATCTGGCATTATTGCAGTTAACTTGTGGCAAGAAAACCGGGGGAAGAATAAACAGCCAAGTTCGCCATTTCCCATAGGACTGAGAAATCAGGAATATCAGAAATGTCAAACTGCTTCTAACACTAAATCAGGATTATTCGTAGATATCGACAAAAAACTTCCCGGCTTTCACCTGCAAGTATGTTTTAGTAGTGATAGTAATACCTTGGGGTTTTTGGGAGGTTCAGGCGCTGGCAAAAGTATGATTTTGCGCTGTATTGCTGGTATAGAAACACCTACAAAAGGAGTGATTATTTTAAATGGGCGGGTGTTATTTGATTCTCGTCAGGGAGTTAATTTACCTCCACGCGATCGCCGCATTGGTTTCTTAATGCAGAATTACGCTTTATTCCCTCACATGACTGTCATGCAAAATATTGCTTTTGGTTTACCTCCAGGGTTATCAAAGTCAGAGATTAAACAACAGGTACAAGCGCAATTACTAGCTGTTCAGTTACAGGGATTAGAGAACCGCTACCCCCATCAACTTTCCGGGGGACAGCAACAACGGGTAGCTTTAGCTAGAGCTTTAGCCATCAAACCAGAAGCATTATTATTAGATGAACCATTTTCCGCCCTGGATACCTATCTGCGCCACCAATTACAAGAACAATTAATTGAAACCCTGAGCGCTTATTCAGGGGTGACCCTATTTGTCACCCATAATCTAGAAGAAGCCTATGAGGTATGTCAACAGTTGTTAGTCATGTCTCAAGGTCAAATTATTGCTAACGATGATAAACAAAATATTTTCGCCCATCCCAATACTTACACTACAGCCCAGTTAACAGGTTGTAAAAACTTTTCCCCAGTCAAGGTAGTATCGGACAGTCAAGTTAAAGCTTTAGATTGGGAATGTACTCTCAAAGTCAGAGAACCTTGGCCGCAATCTCCCGCTTATATAGGTATTCGCGCCCATCATCTAGACTTTACAGATCACCCTGATGGTGAGAATACTTTCCCGTGCTGGTTAATCAAGACTAGGGAAACACCCCACAGGGTAACGTTATATTTACGACTGCACAATTCAGTCAGTAACAGTGATGATTATCACTTGCAAGCCGAATTGTTTAAAGAGAAATGGGTTAATTTAAAATATAAACCTTTCCCATGGTATGTGCGTTTAGATATGGGGAAACTTTTTTTAATGGCGGACAATCATCACCATTTGACGGTATCTTAAAGAAGAAGAAACCACAAAAACTCAACGCCTAAAACGTGGTCAAACAGGACGAACTTCGCAACAAGTTAAAACAAACCAGAATCCGCTTGGGTATGAGTCAGCAAGATTTAGCTAATTTGGCTGGCGTTACCCGTCAAACTATTAGCGGTGTAGAGTCGGGACAATATGCACCATCCACTACTATAGCCCTACGATTGGCAAAAGCCCTGGGTTGTCAAGTAGAAGATTTATTTTGGTTAGAGCAAGATTTACCGGAAATCACCGCAGTACCCGCCTATAATGTACCCCTAGGTGAAGGGTTACGGCTAATTTTAGCCCAAGTCGGTAATCAATGGATTGCTCATCCTTTAATTGGTCAAGATGCCTTCCGTACTGAAATGATACCAGCCGATGGGGAAGGCGATCGCCTTCCCGGTAAAAATACCATGGTCGTCCAGTTGCTAGATGAACCGGTAAATCTGTATGATACAGTGATTTTGGCAGGTTGTGCGCCCGCTTTATCCCTATGGGCGCGCGCTGCGGAACGTTGGCATCCTCACCTGCGAGTACACTGGATTTTAGATAACAGTATGACAGCACTGCACCGACTGCGCCGGGGGGAAGTTCATCTGGCGGGTATGCATATGTACGATTCCCAGACAGGAGAATATAATACACCCTTTGTGCGTTCCATCATCAAAGATGCGACGACGGTATTAATTAACCTGGGTATCTGGGAAGAGGGAATGCTCACCCAACCCCATAATCCCTTAGGATTAAAAAGTATTGCAGATTTAGCCCAGCCTGGTGTCACCATTGCTAACCGCGAAGCTGGGTCAGGTAGTCGCCAAGTGTTGGAGCGATCGCTACAAGAGGCAAATATACCATTTACAGCCGTCAAAGGATTTGACCACATTCTCCACGGACACTTAGAAGTAGCCCAAGCAGTAGCTACGGGTAAAGTAACATCTGGTATCAGCACTGCATCTGTGGCCGCAGCCTTTGGCTTAGGATTCATCCCTTTACAACAATCAAGATACGACTTAGCTATTCTCCAGCCATACTTAGATGAAGCCCCCGTACAAAAGTTACTGGGTACATTAGGACATCGGCGGGTACTCTCACAGCTAGAGGCTATTGGCGGTTATAATACCAGTCAAACTGGGGAAGTAGTGGCTACAATCGAAGCAATTACAGGTAATTCCTAATTCATGTTTGGGCGTTTTAGGTTCTCAGCAACTTTCAATTCTTTAACCCTTGGTGGTAATAATTCCCCCACCTCTTCCAGGGATTTGAAAACTCCATAAGCTAAATTGCTAATTTCAGGGGATGGTTCTTCAATATCGGGAACCATAATGGCACACATTCCCGCCTCAAAAGCAGCTTCCACACCCACACATGAGTCTTCAAACACTATACACTCTGCGGGCGCAATGTTCATGCGGTGACTCGCTTCTAGAAAAATATCTGGTGCTGGTTTACCCTCAGCTACATCTTCACTGGTGACTATTATGGTGAAATATTGCTTAATCCCCGCATTTGTTAAACGTCGGATGGCTCTAGTACGTCCCGTTCCGGTGGCTAATCCAATCATCATACCCAGGTCATTGAGTCTTTGCAGCAAATCTAAAACTCCTGGTTTCATTGGTAGACCTTCTCGTAATTCCCGCTCATCACCAATGGCGATACGTTGGGTAGTCACTGAGTCAAATGGTAAACTTTCTCCGTAAACTTTTTTGAGTAATTTTTCCCGCCATGATAAGTCTCGTCCTACCAGTGACCTGTATAAATTATCGCTCATTATATAGCCATGCTCTTTGAGCGCCTGTTTCCACGCCCATCGAGCAATACTTTCTGTATCAAATATCAGGCCATCCATATCAAAAATTGCGCCTCGGTAACTTGATAACACTTTGACGACCTCAATAGTTATTATATTTAACTATTTAACAATGTTTTGCCGCCACTAACAAACATCTGTAGGGTCTGATAGCAGAGCATGGCCTTAAGGATAAGGCTCTGTTCTTTTGAGAAAATATTTACATATAGGACTCCTATTTGATTTTTGAACAAGACTCAGTACACACGGCAATTCTTCTTACCTGTTCGGTGTTCGGTGTGTTCCCTGTTCCCTACCTAAACAAATCAATTCACAAACCAAACCGGATTTCTATATAGCAATCCTAAATGATTCATGAACAATTTCTGTTCCCTGTTCCCTGATCCGGTGTTCCCTTTCCTCACTCATAATTTCTCAAGTCAAATAGGATGACTATATTTTCTAAAAAAAATCTAAATGATCTCCCAAAGTCTTTGATAAGTAACATTGTTTACGGTATTCATATTCATGAATCAATTATTAGTAGATGAAGTGGTTATAAATAGGATTTAGGAGAATATTTTGAATAAGGATTTATTAGCTTTTTTAGCTAGTATAATTTTCAGTGTTCTCACCATAAACCTGATTAAAACACTGAATCTACCTACATTTGTTACTTTCAGTATTGCTATTTATTCCAGTTATATATTGATGTTTTTTATCCTGTTGCATCATTATATTTCTCAACATAGAAAAAAAATTAAATAAATTTGTCTCTAGTCTCTGCGTTATCCCATGGTCTAATCTATGATGAGTGTTGACTGTTGACTGTAAGCACTTGTATAAACCTATACCTTTGTTCCCATGCCTTTCCGTCAAACCTTATCAAAATCTGATATCGAACTTTCCTATTTAGAGTGGAAACAAGCAGAAGAACCTTTATTGTTATTGCATGGTTTAGCTGACAACGCTTTGGTGTGGTCCAGCTTGGGAGATGACCTAGCCCCACAATACCACATAGTTGCCCCAGATATGCGTGGTCATGGTGAAAGCAGCAAGCCAGAAGATGATTATACCTTTGCAAGTGCGATCGCAGACCTAGAAGCCCTCATGGATCATCTGGGATGGTCTTCCACCCATGTGGTCAGTCACTCTTGGACAGGAAAACTCGCCGCTATCTGGGCGAGAAAAAACCCGCAACGTTTACGCAGTATGGTTTTAGTTGACCCGATTTTTATCTGGAAAATGCCTAGTTTATTGCGGTTAACTTTCCCCCTGTTATACCGTTATCTATCTTTCCTCAAGGGTATGGGACCATTTGCTAGTTACTCCGAAGCTGAAGCACAAGCGCGTCAGTTAAAACAATATCAAGGATGGAGTACTTTACAACAAAAGGTATTTCAAGGGGGAATTGAACAAAAACCCGATGGGAGTTGGGGTAGTAAGTTTACTATAGCAGCTCGCGATCGCATTTTTGCAGATGTTATGTGTGTACCCGGTTTTATTTCCCCCGTTGATACTCCTACCCTGTTCATACAACCAGAACAAGGTCTCAACCGCCTCAACTGGCAAATTAAACCTTACAAAACTTATCTAAATAATTTGCGCCTTTGCCAAGTTCCTGGTAATCATTGGCCATTTTTGACAGAACCGGAAGCATTTAACCGGACTGTAGCAGCATTTCTAGCAGAACGTAAATAAAAGCAGCCTGACTTTGACATTATTTGATCATGAGCCTTTGTATTAATCCAGTTTGTCCTCAACCTCATCACCCAAATAATCAAGACCGGTTTTGTCAGAGTTGCGGTTCCTCCTTGGAACTACTAGGACGTTATCGGGTGCTCAGTTTGTTGAGTGACAAAACTGGGTTTAGTAAAGTCTATGCAGCCACTGAACAAAACACGCCTAAAATCCTCAAAGTCTTGAATCAAGAGTTATCAAATGACCCAGAAGCAGTAGACTTATTTTGCCAAGAAGCCTCTATTTTGTCAAGTCTGAATCATCCAGTTCTGCCCAAATTTGCCGGATATTTTCAGCATGAAACTAGAAATGGTTTGGTTCTCCACTGTATAATCATGGAAACAATGGAGCAGCCTCATTTGGATATGTGGCTAGAGCAGCAAAATAACCTGGGTTCACCAGGGGAAGCTGTGGATTGGTTAAGAAAATTTATACCTACAAATATCACCCCCACACAGCCATCAAAGAAAGTTCCTTTACAAGGACTATTAGCGGCTCTGTTAGCTTCTTTGGGGATTCTGGGTTTAATCTCTTTATTCATATATTCTCCCCAGTTTGCCACCTTGACACCATCCACACAATCTCCCCAAAGAAAAGGGATGGTTGATTACTTTCCTTATCAGGAAGGTATGGATAGTCAAGGTAAAATTGCTAAGTTTAATATAGCTGTTTTGTCAGTTAAATATAAATGGTTACCTGGTAGCAATTTTCAAGTTAAATATAATGATGAAATTATTAGTCTTGACCTTCTCAAATTAAAACTACAGCCAGAAAATATCCAGCAACTCATGCAAGAACCTAGTGAAATTATTGCTGTGGGTCTGGCGAATTGTGGCGGGAAACCAGGAGTTAAACAACGCCTGGCTTTAGAACGCGCCCAACAAATTCAAGGTTTAGCAACCAGATTATTTCAGAACACACCCAGCGTTAAAAGTTATCGTTTGTTAAACCTGGGTCAATTTCAAGCAAGCACCTGTCAGCAAAATCAGGACTTGACCGCATACCAAACAAGTATAATTATCATCGGGGTGAAGGAAGCACCAGCAGGTCTGATTTTAGATGAAGCCTTAAGAGATAGGTTAACCAATAAACCTTTCGCCGATTTTAAGTTAGAAAATTACTCTCTGGGTTCTATCAGGCAATTTAAAACTTTATTCAGTAAATAAAGGTAACTTAACCGTAAAAGTAGCCCCTAACCCTTCCCCGGGACTATGGGCTTCAATAGTACCCCCGTGTAATTCTACCAAATGACGGGCGATCGCTAAACCCAGTCCCAAACCAGTTTGTTGATGACTACACTCTGCCTGATGATACCGCTTAAACACGTGGGGCAGAAACTCCGGTTTAATACCCACACCAGTATCACTCACCTGAATACGTATTGAAGACTGATCATTTTTTGCTAGTTGTACTTGCACTTTGCCACCAGATGGGGTAAACTTAATAGCATTGGAAAGTAAATTACCTAAAACTTGTGACAATCGATGGGTATCCCCAACTATAGGGGGGATAGATTCATCAATCACAGACTCTAAATGAATGCCTTTACCACTGGCATCCGGGTAAACAGTTTCCACAGATGCTTTGACCAGACTCACCAGATTGACTGGGCGGAGTTCTATCTGTAGCTGACCCCGGAGGATACGGGTCATATTTAACAGATCTTCCAAAAGTTTAGACTGAGATTGAGCATTACGCTCGATAGTTTCTAAAGCTCTGTCAACTGTATCTGGAGGTAGTTCACGAGTCCGTAGTAATTTAGCCCAGCCGAGAATGGCATTAAGTGGCGATCGCAAATCATGAGATACCATAGCCACAAACTCGTCTTTAGTTTGGTTAGCCGTTTCCGCGGCCGTCCTGGCTGCTTGTTCGAGCTGTAACAGCCTATCCCGTTCAGCCTCTAGCTGCTTGTGCTGGTCTATGTCAGTGCTAGTACCAAACCACTTAATCACCAGTCCCTGGTCATTCTTAATTGGTAAACCCCTAGCTAAATGCCAACAATAGCTACCGTCAAATTTCCGGTAACGCGTTTCCGTGTTCATAGCTTCTCCTGTCTCCAAGGCTTTTATCCCGGAGTGGATAACCGAGGGAAGATCATCTGGATGTATAACTTGTCGCCAGCCTAACCCTAGGGCTTGCTCCATAGTTTGACCCGTAAATTCACACCACTGTTGATTTACATACTCGTATTCACCCTCAAGATTGCAAATCCACACCAATTGTGGAATGGCATTAGATAAATAACGGTAGCGTTCCTCACTGTCGCGCAAAGCGGTTTCAGTAGCCTTGCGATCGCTAATGTCCGTAGCACTGCCTACGGCTCGTATGATAATCTGACCATGAGGGTCTCTGACAATTATGCCCTGGTCTAATATATAGCGATACCCCTGGTCTTTATGAAGTATTCTATACTCAAGAGAATAGTATTGACCCTTACTAAGAACATTTCTCCATTGCTCTCCCACACCCTTTCTATCTTCGGGATGAATTTTCTCCATCCACCATTTATGGGTGGGAACTGCTTCTGCTAAGGAATAACCCAAAATTCGGGTTAAACCCTCAGTTCTGCTAACAGTATTATTCTTAAAATCTATGTCATAAATTAAACAATTGACCGCAGCAGCCGCTAGTTGAAAACGCTCATTACTTAAACGCAGCTGTTCCTCTACTTGCTTACGCACAGTGATATCAAAAGCTGTACCCACAATGTGGCGCGGCGAACCGTCAACACTCCTGTTAAATACAGTATCTCGACTGACAAACCACCGCCATTCACCATTGGTGTGGCGCATCCGGTATTCAAATTCGACAATTTCACCATCCCCAGCCGAGTTAATTACTTGCAAGTGTCTAGTAAATCGTACCCAATCTTCAGGATGCATTAACAACGGGAGCAACTCAGTACCCATGTCCTGAATTTCTTGGGCAGTATAACCCAGGAGTTTGGTAAATTGATTATTAGTATAGATATTCTGCTGTTGAATTAAATCATAAACGTATAACATCCCTGGTATAGTATTAGTAATAGCTTCGATAAACTGCTGACTATTGCGTAACTTATCTTCCGCCTGTTTTTTCGCGGTGACATCTCGCCAAGAAGCAACGAAGCCATCCCCCATTTTACTGATGCGAATATCAATCACTTTAGCTGATTGCCGTCTCTGGTCACAAGCAGTCCAGACGACAGACTCTTTCTCCAAAGGTTGACCTGTTTCTACCACTCGACAACATTCATCAAACAAGCCATTATCGCGGATATTCAGGAGAATGTTGCACAGATATTCCCCCTGGACACCTGACATAATTTGGCTAAATTCACAAGCTGCGGCGTTCATATAATCCACACGAAAGCCCAGTATTTCCCCCATCTGCTGACGTACAGCCGAAAAAATGCCGAAACAATCCAGCATATTCTCAATGGAGGTGCGGAAACGTTCCTCACTGCGTTGCAGCTCTTGACTAAGTTGCACATTTTTAATCGCTGAGTGAATCGTTGAGCGCAAACGCTCACCAGTGGTCTGTCCTTTCACTAAATAGTCTTGAACACCACTTTTCATTGCAGCCACAGCCACAGTTTCGTTACCATAACCAGTTAACATAATCACTGCTGGCATGATTTTCTGTGACTGCTGTTGTAATTCTGCCAGAAATTCCAAGCCATCTAAGTCCGGTAGTAAAAAGTCTAATAAAATCGCATCAGGGTGAAACTGCTGACACAATTTCAAGGCTCCTTCCCCTGACTCCTCTTCCATGACTGTGTAGATGTATTCCTGGTCTTGCAGTAGATAACGACGATAGGCCTGGCGGTCTTCCTGACAATCATCGATAATCAAAACAGTAACCGGTTCTGTCATAACTATTTACTAACAGCTATGGCTTACGCCATGCTACGCTATCGGGGAGGATGACTATATCTAACCAATAAGTGATGAAACTTTGAAGAGTTTCCACCAGTCTGTTAATATCAATGGGCTTTAACATATAACTAGCAACGCAAGATTGATAACATACTTCAATGTCTTTGGGATTAGATGATGTGGTAAATACAACTACAGGGATATATTTAAACTCCTCATCCTGCTTGATTTTCTGTAACACTTCTCGCCCATCAGTTCCCGGTAAGTTCAGATCGAGCAAAATAATCGACGGACGCGGTAAGTTTTGAGTATTACTGTAAATCCCGGTGTGGTAAAGGAAGTCCAGCGCCTCATCCCCATCAGTACAGCGAAACACAGGATTAACTACAGCTTGTTTCTTCATAATCCGACACAGGGCTTCAAAATCTTCGTCGCTATCTTCAATTACAAGTAAAGGCTTGGTAAGATTGCCAATCATCAGTTTATTTCACTCCTTCTAATGTGAAATAAAACGTAGTACCCTCGCCATAGGTGGAATCTACCCAAATTCTCCCCCCGTGTCTTTCTACTATTTTCTTAGCAATGGTTAACCCCGCTCCTGTACCTCCCCCATATTTACTGGGAGCGTGTAGTCGTTTGAAAATTCGGAAAATTGACTCAAAGTGTTTCTCTCGAATCCCAATCCCATTATCTCTCACATAAAATATCGTCGGGGATGGTGCTTCCTCTATGTAACCTATGGAAATCCATTTATTGGCTTTATCATTGTATTTGATGGCGTTAGTAATCAAATTGTTAAACAGTTCACCTACTCGGACGCGATCGCAATACACTGTCGGTAGGGGTCTGGAAATCTGAATATCTACTTTCATATCCTCAATCCGCGGACGCAATAACTCTAAACTACCATTTAGTACATCATTCAGATCCGTGGGAGCCATAGCCAGGTCTGCTCTCCCCAATCGAGAAAAATGCAGCAGTGAATCGATTAAATCCTCCATCCGCTGAGTGAGACGGATCAACGTTTCTAACTTTTTCTTACCTTCTTCATTGATCAGCCCGCCGTAATCTTCCATCAGGAAGTTAGAATAATTGTGAATACCCCGCAGAGGCTCCTTTAAATCATGGGACGCTATATAGGCAAAAGCATCTAATTCTCTATTACTCCGTTCCAGTTCCACATTTAGCTGTGCTAATTCATCCGCTTTGCGCAGCACTAACCCAATAATTGCACTTCTCAACTCCAGCGCTGCATTTATTTCATCGGATTTCCAAGGGAGAGACTTTAATAGTACTGTTTCTTGCCATAACTCAAAGGATTTGCGCGGTGATAGGCGTATACTGCCATTTTCTTGCGCTTCTACCGGTTTATTGGGATTACCACCCCAATCTACAGTTTGCACTACCTCCGGGCGAAACCATAAAACATAGTTTTTCTGAATTGGGGAAATGGAAACTACCATCAAACCACTAGCCACATCCCGCAATTTCTCTGCTTCTGGGTAAACTTGAGATAGGGAATCAGTGTAGAAAATCTCCTCCTTTTGGTTTTCATAAATCCATTGTACTAACTCTTGCACCTCCCGTTTTTCCGGAGTCTTCCCCACCGTAAAATATTCGCCATCAAAGCATACTGCTGCTCCTTGAGCATTGACAATATTTAACAGATTTGGGTCGTGGTTAATTAAACCATCAATGAAGTTCTGTTCCAATGACATATACTCCACTAAGTTGGAGTTGCAAGATTGCAAATACAGCTTATATTCAATATCCTCATGCTCTTCTTTACATGCAATTTCTAAAGAGGCTATTTGTCCTAAAAATTCACAAGCATTCCGAATTTCATAGGGGATAAATTTCGGTGCTTGGTGATGACAAGCAATTAATCCCCACAGTTTTCCATCTTTCATAATCGAAATTGACATCGAAGCAGTCACGCCCATATTCTGCATATACTCAATGTGTAAAGGCGAGACGCTCCTTAACACAGAATTACTTAAATCTAAAGGTTCCTCAGTTAAAGGATTATTCCTGGGCACAATTACCGCCGGTTCATAGTCTATATTTGGTATCAGTCTCAGCCAGTTTTGGCTATAGAGTTTTCTCGCTTGTGCGGGAATGTCCGAGGCTGGGTAATGTAATCCTAAATAAGATGTCAGATATTCTGGCTTTTCTTCAGCAATAACTACACCATTCCAATCCTGATCAAATCGATAAACCATCACTCTATGGAAACCAGTAATTTTCTTAGTTTCCTTAACAAGAACCCGACTAAATTCTCCTATATTTGATGCTGCTTTTAGCTTGGAAATTGCACTTTTTATCAAGTGGTAAAATTTGAAAAAAGCATCACCTCTTTCTGCTACCCTTGGTTCTAATTCTAAAACTAAACCCCCCTGATACCGGTGAATAATTCCATCAAAACTCACAGGATGATTATCCACATTTATGCTCATTTCTATCGGATTAACAATTGGTAAATCATCTTCATTTAAAGACTCTTTGATTAACCTAATTTGCTCGGCATCCAGTAATTGGCTGAGATTTTTATTGATTACTTCTTCTGGAGGTAAACTAAAGAATTTGAGGAGATTATCACTAACTTGGAGGATGGTTAAATCCGGTTCTTTGAGCGCAAAAATCACTCCATGAGGCTGAATAGAGCCAGGAATATGAATAGGCTCTTTGTTACAGTTGCTGACATCAATTGGGAAGGGGATAGTAATATCGTTATTACTCACGTTTAATTCCTGATAGCGTCTCTGTGGCCTGGGTTCCATAGATTATAAGTAGTTTTGAGACTAGCTCTACTATTGTGATTTAGCAGTTCTGTGTCAAACATTCTTCATGCTTGGATTTACATAGTCCTTTATCCCAGCATAACCATAGGACAGACATAATTAATTGCATTTAAACTCATGACTGCTAACTGTCTGGAGTAGCAGTTGACAATTTATGTAAAATTGCTGTTTTTTCGCCTAAAACTGTATTTGCAGCTGGGTAAATAAAATTTAAATAATGTTAATTATAGTTACATCTTAATATAAAGTATCAATCTTTTCAACTAGTGTCTTTTCAGTCAATGACTCATCCCACCCTGTTCTATAACTACGCCACGCAAGCTATCGGTTAGACGTGGGGAGTGTCAAGGTTTAGCTGATTTGCTCTGGTATACCGGCGGCTCGATATGAATTAAAATTCTAGTGGGGTTGAAATGTCTTTCTAGTCGCCTTTCTACTTCTTCACTAATTTTATGGGCTGTTTCTACATCTACTGCATCTATAATTAAATGTATTTCTATGAAGACTTGGCGACCTAAAACACCCCGGGAGGCGATGTCATGACAATTAATCACCCCAGGAACAGCAGTGGCGATCGCCTCAATGGTTTCCGGTGCGATCGCCATTTGATCTACCAACCAAGGTAAATTGCTTTTCAGCACTGACCAAGCACTCCCCAATACTAACAAAGCGACAGGAAAAGCTAACACCACATCCAACCATTGATAACCTCGCCAAACCCCTATCAAACCCCCAATTACAGAAATGGTCACCCAAACATCACTCATGGTGTGTGTAGCATCAGCAATCAAAATTGCACTACCTAAACGCTGACCTACACGACGTTCGTAAAAAGCAACAAAAATATTGATACCTAGCACCACAAGCAATAACCACAACTCTACTGGGGATATCTCTACAGGTTCACTACCTTGAGTAATTCGCTCCACTATACCTTGCAGAATTTCAAAGCAGGCGATGACCAACAGAACCGCAATTCCTAAAGCTCCCACAGATTCAAATTTCTGGTGTCCGTAAGGGTGTTCTCTATCTGGTTCCGGCGCAGAATATCTATTGGCAACTAACCCTAAAATATTACTGGCTCCATCTGTCATACTATGTAAGGCATCAGCTAACAAGCTTAAAGAGCCTGTAGCATACCCCAAAAATCCCTTCAATCCTACCACCAACATATTCAGCAGTAAGGTGATAATTAACACCTTTTGTATTTCCGGGCGGTTGTCCTTAGTCATAAAACATATTTAAAATTTATTGCTATGACTTGTAATATAAAACTTCCAACCCAGAATCAATATGTAAAAATATTACACACTGTTGGCTATATCTCGCTATAATCGCTGTTATTCAACTACTTTACTGAGATTTTTTTTAAATAAACTTTCATCTTATCCTAGTAAAAATACGTTTTCCTCCCCTAAAATATATGGCTTACCCCACGGAAGCCATAGCATATTTTATTGTTAGTCTTGGTAATAGGACTCCTATTTGATTTGTGAACAATTTCTGTTCCCTGTTCCCTGTTCCCTGTTCGGTGTGTTCCCTCCGATAGTGCAAGCGATCGCTATCCGGTACAAGTTTTGTCAATACCACCTATTCGGGTAAGATAGGTAATATTATATGGCTGACACCACTCTACGCTATCAATCTTGAGAAATAGCTCATGTCTTACACTCCTCTAACCCTGAATCTGATTTCCGGTTCTGTTTCCTTCAGCTTTTCAGCCGAAAAAGCACGGGAATTAAAAGCCGCCATAGATAAATTAATGTTAAGTCTCAAAGCTGTCGCCGCTAAAACCAATAATCCCAGCGTCGGTAAAGTTACCCCTCAGCCTCCCCTAGAATATCGCTACACTGGTGAAGTATTTTTAGAGATTTTTTGTAATCCCAATATTTGGCCGAGTCCCTTTGCTGCTAAAGTTCTCCTTACTGTACGCGACTTGAATATTCGCTTAACTACAGAAGCTGAACTGACACAAATTCTTGAAGATGTTCACCAGTATTTAGAACAGGTAGGATGAACTATCAAAAAATTACCGCAGCAGTTTCATATGTTAAACTACTACGGCAATTTAATCTATAGTAAAATACTAAATTTTCAATGAGTGGCGCATCTAAACCAAAAATTGCCTCCACCCCTTCTTAACTGGCAAAATTGTATATATTCAGGTTCTAATGCTGCTTGCGTTAGTGCAAAAACTAAGATTCTGCATGAGGAAATACATATCAAAACTAGAGATTATCCGTTCCAATTCGCCATGAAATCCCTTGCTCTCAATTACAAACATCCCAGTTGACAAGCTCACCGCCCTAAAAGTGCTGTGATTCCTTAATCTGTAAACAGAGAATTCCAAATCTCAAGACCGATTAGTCATTGTCCCATTCTTCTCGGCCAATTAGGTCGCCAATGCGATCGCGCAATAAAAAGTCACATCTTTCTAACTCACACTCCACGCCTACCCACTCTCTAGCTGGTATATATTGACACAATGTATATATGGGCTGTTGCCGGCTAACAATTCCCTTTTGTACCAGTCGGCGTGCTTCGTCTTGGATTAAATCCAAAGAGTAGTAGGAGTAGTAATTGATAGAAGGCACCGTATTCACAGTCATGGTTTTTACTCACAAAGTTTACAAGTAGGCATTGTTCCCATCAAACACTAGGAACAAACATGAACAGCATCAGACTTGTGGCTAGGATTTTGTAGTTTGCTATACGGAACTAATCTTATTTTGACGCTATACACCTTCAAATTATCTAAAGAAATGTTAAGAATGTCAATAAATTATAACTTTCAGACGAAAAGTACTAGGATTAATGCTTTCAGGGCAATTAAGGGCAATTAAATTAACTTGCTGGCAAGATCATGTCAATATTTCTTGGGGTTTTGCTTATATGAACTATAAGTATATTTTATGACATAGTATTATAGCATATAATTCCTGATAATTGACAAATAATTAGCCGAAAGCTCAATGAGCATCAATAAATTGCAGTAATAATGGGAATTTTGCCAGAAAATATCCTCACAGTTAGATTAAAACAGACGTGATCACATCCCGTCTGTTAAGTGTTTAGCGAATTCACTAGGAATTAATTGTTCTCAAGTGACATTGTTAGCGAGTTACTTCTTCTCAAGATTAATCATCTTCATCGCTAGTATTATCCGCTACTTGCGTATTTTCTGGCGATCGCTGATACTCCAGTTGGTTTAAAAGCGACAGCACCTTAGTACCCCGCTCTATAGAATCGTCCTCAATAAAAATCACTTCTGGTGTGCGACGCAGCCTAACTCGTGAACCAAGTTCGCTGCGGACAAAACCAGTTGCAGACCTTAACCCCGCCATTGTTTCTGATTTAGCCGACTCTGTACCATAAATACTGACGTAGACCTTGGCGTGTTGGAGATCACCAGAAACATCTACATAAGTAACACTCACCATTCCTGTACCTACACGGTCATCTTTAATACCATGGAGTAGCATTTGGCTAACTTCCCGTTTAATCAATTCAGCAACGCGGGAAACGCGGCGATTAGTAGCCATAAAGTTGTGCCTCCTCACAGAGGTTGTACGACATAATTATATATAAATTGCACAGGACCGAGTTAGAAGCACTCAATACCCCACACAAGAACACCCTGATGCTTTGAGTCTAGACTGGATTCAAGCCTAGCATCGCCCGCAGTGTAAGACTCACAAACACTAGGCTACCCACAAAGAAACCCAAAAGAGCAATCAGGGTTACAGGGCGTTTTAACAACGGCATTAATGGCTCCACCGTGTTGAGAAACACCCCTAAGAGGATAGTAACAAAGTAGCGCGGGTAGCGAAAGACGTTATCCCAAAATCCGTCAAACATTTCAATATATACTGCCTTGTTATACAATTACACTTGCTTTCACATTCATCTTATTGTAATCTATGCAGCCAAAAAATTACTCAACTCAGATAAAATATGCTGCCTGCGCTATATTTCTTATGTTTGCTAGCTGAGTTGGAATCAATGGTAAGTCAAATATCTCCCAAAATTTTTCCGCGTCCATTTTTAAAGTGGGCTGGTGGTAAAGCTCGGTTAATCACACAATATAATCAATATTTTCCCCAGGAATATCAAACCTACTATGAGCCATTTTTAGGAGGTGGGGCGGTTTTTTTCTATCTCCATCCCCCCGCATCTATATTAAGTGATATTAATACAGAATTAATTACAACTTATCGCTGTGTCAAGGATAGTGTTGAAGAATTAATCTCTCTGTTACAAGCACATCATCAGCAGCATAGTCAAGACTATTACTATCATGTCAGAGCCTCACCGGGAGGGACTGACTTACAACAAGCTGCCCGTTTCATATATCTAAATAAAACTTGTTTCAATGGACTTTATCGAGTCAATTCTCAAGGTAAATTTAATGTCCCACTGGGAAAATATAAAAATCCTAATATTTGCCCGGAAGATATACTGCGAGGCGCATCAGCAGCCCTTAATACCGCGCAAATTAAACAAGCAGATTTTACAGATGTGTTAAATTATGCCACTAGTAGTAATGATTTTGTCTATTTTGACCCGCCATACTATCCTGTCAGTGCAACCAGTTATTTTACAGCTTATAGTCACTATTGCTTTGGTGAAACCCAACAAGTTCAACTCAGAGATATATTTGTAGAACTAGCTCGGCGGGGAGTAAAAGTTATGCTATCTAATTCAGATTGTGACTTTATTCGCCAACTTTATGCCGGCTTCCAGATTTATAGAATATCAGCCAGTAGGTCAATTAATTCTAATCCTAAAAAGCGAGGACAGATCACTGAAGTATTAGTAACTTCCTATTAAAGGTTATTGTTAGACCAGGTAATAAAGCCTCTCAAGTCAAAAACTGCTAATAAGTTTTGATTAGAAACAACTTGTGTTTCTAACCATGAGATGGCTTGTGGTTTCGCGCCTCCACCATCGATTAATACTATCGCTTGTGTGGGATAGCAGTTTTGAATATTCAAGTTCAGATAGGGAAGTTTTTCATCTACTGAACCACTACTTTGCTGCCATTTACATTCAATAATTAGTCCAGAAGCTGGACTGCTACCAATAATATAGAAATCTACATTTATATCGCTGCCATAAATTCCTGGTCCGATATCAACCTGTCTGGCATATCTTTTGGGTATATTATTCGCACTCAAGAGACATTGTAGGCGCTGTTTTCTGGGTAAATCACAGCCAACTTGAAGATATCCATGTCCCTGCAAAGTACCTTCTACACAGTTTTCTAAAACATTACCAGATGTAACTGCCCTTCCGCCTTGACTCATGTTGATTTTGCTTGTTTTGACAGATTTCCTGATTTTAGGATTTCCTACAAGCAACAGTAAATACTATAGCAGTAACCACAAGTGTTAGGACATTTCCCTGTTCCGGTGTTCCCTGTTCCCTGTTCCGGTGTTCCCTGTTCCCTGTTCCCTTAAAACCACAATTATGATGTCCTAACGTGTATGCGTAGTGCTATACGTTAATAAATTTTTAATTTTGCCACCTGAACAACAAATATAAAATAGTACCTTTGTACTAAAATAAATAGGCTTCGCAGCAGATGATCAAACTATCAAACCATTGGATAGTCAGCATTTGACTTTTGCCATAATTTCCCCATCTTTTTGAGTGAAGTAGTAGAGGTAATTTTTTATAGTTTTTGAGTTATTGATGGGGAATTAAGATCGGTTGATCTGCGATAAATTCACATTTAACTGGCTTGGATATGATTCTCGCCATTACGAATATCCCATGCCACTTCTAGCATTTGAGTCCAGCGCTTTTGCAGCTGCTTAGGTGTACATTTTATCGCTTTAGCGATCGCCTGATCACTGTGTCGAGTAGTTTTCAACTGCAAAATCTGTTGCTGCTCAGGAGATAACACACTCACAAAGATGTCCCATTGTCCAGAAGTTAAACCCAACTTTTGCTCTAGACCTGCACCCAACCATTGATGAACTAATTGCCATTGGTGGTTCTTGGCAAATTTTTCCACATGGTATTTAAAACGCTGTTGTAGATAGTCGCGCTGACGGCTAGTTAAACCCAGGATTTGGTCAATTTCTGGGGCACAGAGGTCTTGTAATTTCAGCTTCAGGTATTCCACACAGTCAGACTGACCTTGAGATTCCAGGTATTTTGCCAATTCCGCAATCACGCGATCGCGCTCCGACTCCTCCGACGGATCAAAATTAGTTTGAGCAACCATCTGGGATCTAATCTGTTGCACTGCCGAGTGACGCTGGTAAGATTCCGCATCTTCACTCCTAGTAGATTCCACCGCCATTTCAATATCTACAGTAGTTTCTTGGGGCTGACGACGAGCAAAACCTTGAGCGCGAAGGATAATCAATTGCTGATTATTCCCACCAGGTAAATTAATTCGGCGTTTAGCATATTGCTCTGTAAAAGCCATGTATTCTGCCAATTGCAACTGAGTCCGGGGTTGATAATCTTCTGACAATTGGTTTTCCCTGCGGAAAGCTTTAATAGCTTCGATGTAAAACGCTTGTAAAAAATCTTCAATCAGAGTGTAACGAGCATTAAACCCCAACTCTGAACCAGCAGTCGCGACATGACGGTAAACCATAGCACCTAAATTACTATGTAATTCCACCCTCCCCCGACGGGAACCTAGTTGGTAGTAATGTAGGCACTTTTGCAGGCGATGCCTAGCTAAATTAAGTTGCCATGACTGGACTTCTCCAGATTCTTGGATACGGGAGCTTTTATGACATATTCGTTCAACTTCTGTAGCTATACGCTGTGATACTGCTTGTACACACTCAGATGCCGCTTTCACAGACAAAAGCATTTCTTGATACAAGAATTGTCTCAAGCTATTGTCATCGTCCTGGAGCAATTCTGCAGGCGAAACATTGCAGAAAACAGCAGATTTTGAAGTTGGTAGATTTACAAGGTTGGCTTTCATGACTTTTCGGTGAGTGTGGTATTGCACCATAACTACAACGCAGGTACAGCAAATAAGGCCAGCCTTGGCTGGAGAACTATTTAGCATTCTCAAAACCCACTGCAAGCACTGCTCAGATACAAGACTGTAGGCAATTGAAAAATTTACACGGAAAATAGTGTGTTACTTCTTATAGATGTTCTCGCCTCAGTGAAGTACACGCAAGAGTTAATCAACCACAGATGTGAGGCTAACTATGAGAACGGCAAATACTATATATCAACCAGCAGGTTAGATATGACACATAGATATTTACCACGCCTCAAATGTGGTTAAAAGACTTGCTATCTCTACATTTATTGCCATTGTGTTTTAACCACTGCCAGATAATGTAAGTATGTCACTCTCAAAACTTGAGTTTTTCTATGACATTTCTGGAGAAACTAAAAGATAAACCTGTGTAGTTTGTTTGTTATACCCAAGCTGCTGCTGCTTCCCAACCTAACCCCTGCCTTGTGATCATTGGTTCGTCTCCCGTTAAGTCCAAAATCGTAGACACTTCATAAGTTGATTCCTCCCCCGTGTCTATAATTAAATCTACTAAATTATCCAAACGGTCAAACAGTTCCATCCGCGATAGTCTAGGTTGTAAATCTAGGTCTACAGGTTCATCATCTGGCGGTAAATGTGCCGAAGTGGAAATAATCGGATTTTCCAATGCTGCTAGCAATGCCAAGCATACCGGATGGTCTGGTACACGAATCCCAGTAGTTTTTCGCTTAGGACTTTGTACTAGTCGGGGTACTAACTTGGTAGCAGGTAGTAAAAACGTGTAAGTACCAGGTATCAAGCGCTTCATAATCCGATAGGCTGTATCACTGACAAACGCATAAGTTGCCACATTTGATAATGAAGGACACAAAAATGTCAGTGGTTTATCATTGGCTAGCTGTTTAATTTGCCGCACTCGTTCTACTGCCGACTTGGCATTTAAATCACAACCAATAGCATAAACTGTGTCTGTAGGGTAGAGCATCACTGCGCCACTAGAGAGCGCTGACTTTATTTCCTCTATACGTCGAGTTTGTGGATTATCAGGATGGACAGCGAAAATTTTTGCCATAGCCAATTTTGAATTAGAGGTGGACAATTGTGCCAACGAGGAAAAATATCAAATTGAGCGTTACACATATTGTCACCGATATAGATGAGCGCCTGCCTCAAATAGGCCATAATTTACATCAGAATAATTGTGCAAAGTCTAAAAATAAAGTTGTTGAAGTTATCTATATGAGTAAAGTCGCTTATCTTCAATGTCCCACAGGAATTTCTGGTGATATGTGCCTAGGGGCTTTAGTTAGTTTGGGTGTTCCAGTAGAATATTTACGTGAAACACTCAATAAATTGGGGATTGACCAGGATTATCAGCTCACAGCCGAACTTGTGCAACGCCATGGTCAACAGGCCACCAAAGTTCATGTAGATTTACTACATAAGCATCACCATCACGGCCGCCACCTCCCAGAAATTGAAAAAATCATCTGCAAAGCTAACTTGCCATCACGGGTAGAAGCTTGGAGTTTGGCAGTATTTCGACAGCTAGCAGTAGCTGAGGGTGCAGTGCATGGGATCGCGCCAGAAAAGGTACATTTCCATGAAGTGGGCGCTGTAGATGCAATTGTCGATATTGTCGGTACCTGCTTGGGCTTGGATTGGTTAGGGATTTCCAGCAATCATCAAGGATTACCCTTACTATACTGTTCAGCCTTGCCCACAGGAGGGGGAACAGTACGCGCCGCCCACGGTGAAATGGCTGTACCAGTACCAGCAGTATTGAAATTGTGGGAAATGCGGGGTTGTCCAGTTTTTAGTAATGGTATTGATCACGAACTCGTCACACCAACCGGCGCCGCCATCGTTACTACCCTAACTAGAGAGTTTGGTTCACCGCCACCAATGACCATTAAACAGGTAGGACTGGGAGCAGGAACGATTAATTTACCTATCCCTAATATATTACGTCTGTGGCTGGGGGATTCCGCCCATAATTTTGAACATACCAATGCCGATTTAGAAACCATCACCGTACTTGAAACCCAAATTGATGACTTAAATCCCCAAGCCCTCGGCTATGTCTTTGAAGCCTTGTTTACCGTTGGTGCAGTGGATGTGTTCACCCAACCCATAGGAATGAAAAAGTCACGCCCGGGAATTTTACTCACTGTCATTTGCCATCCTGAGAATTTACTCCCTTGTGAAGCAGTTTTATTTCGCGAAACCACTACTTTAGGAATTCGCCGCAGCACCCAACAGCGCGCCATTTTACAACGGGAAATTCAATCAGTGGAACTGGAATATGGCACTGTCCGGGTTAAAGTTGCATGGCACCGACCAAGACAAGATCAGCGTATTGCCAACGTCCAGCCAGAATATGAAGATTGTGCACAATTAGCTCGAAAGCATAATATCCCCTGGCGCGAAGTTCAACGATTAGCATTACAAGCTTGGTATTTGCAGCATCATCAATCTGGAGTTAATTACACCTAGTTTTACCTGGTATTAATCTATCTCAATTTCTCTGATTCTCCTTTTCACTGCCTCCGCTGCATCCTCCCCTTGGCGTTGAACACTCTTTGCGGTGTCCTCCGCGCCGCGTTGGATATTTGTCGTCAGGTCTTCGGCAGTGCGTTCAGTGCTTTTCTCAATATTTTCTACTCCGCGCTGAGTCCCCTTAATCACACCTTTACCTAATTCCTCTGCAGAACTACCAATGTCCTCCCCCAAACGCCTGACCCGCTCATCTAAAGGTGTACCCTCCTGATAATTGCGAATATATTGCTCCGAGCTATCAATACCCTTTTTTTGAACGTTTTCCCGCGCTTTTCTCGCCAATTCTGCGGCTCTAGCATTTGCTTCTCTTTCAGCCCCTTTGGCTCTAGGATCGACATCACTAAAGTTATTCATTCCACCTTCTGGGGTGTTAAGTTTATAAATTTTTGTCGGGTCGTATCTTTCTACATTAGGCGGTTGACCACTGGGTTGCGGTGGCTGTTGAGCTATCCCCGCACGATTACAAGCCTGTGTCGTTAACAGCAATGTTACTGCCACAAAGACTGTTAAAATCTTCACAGGACTAATATTTTTTAGCCAATTAATGAATTTCTTCATAACTTTACTCTTGTGATGCTTTTAAGTTTCTACTTACCGACTGCTGGATTTTTTTGTAACTCAGGTCTAGAATTGGCTTGTTTTGCCTTTTCTTGTAAAAAACCAGAAGCTTCTTTAACTGAATCTTGTACTCTTTCCACCCGTTCTTGAATGCGAGTTCCTATATCCGGTTCTCGTTGAATCCAACCACCAGGCGCAGGTCTTTGGAAGTTTTTGTCAGTGATGATAGGCAATTCTTTTTCTTTTTCAACTCTACCTTGAGGTGTATCCGCACCGGGGTAAAGTATTTCTGAGTCTCTACTTATGGCTATCAAAAGTTGTAAATCTGATTGTGAACTAGCTCGATCAATTTCTTTTTTCTCTTCTGAATTAATCGCTTTAGTATCTGTACTCATCCTATATTTAGTATATTTATCTCCACCACCTTTATCAGGATTATTAGCACCACCAGCCTGAACTGCAGGGTTTTGTGGTTTTGATCCTTGAGGATTTGCTCCACTACAAGAAGTAGTAACTATCAACAATAGACCAGCTATAAAGATAATCACAAACTGGCGTAGTTTTAACTTTTCCCAGAAAGCTATCATATTGTCCATCAAATCCTCCTTTTACAGGAAAATAGGTTACCCATTTAATTGATTATTTGATAGCATCAGCAAATTCTGACATTTATCGGTTAACAGATATCAATTTCATCCCTGTTTATCTATGGTTCCTAAGCTTTCCATTTACTCACCGGATTACAAACATCTATGTTTCATAACCCCACTCAAGATTAGAAATAAAACTATCGGTTAACCTCTAGCGTAGGTAACATTATACTTGCTACCAAAATCAGACTATGATCTAACTGTAGAGAGATTAATACCAGCAATTGATTATATTCGGGTGATTTAAGATATCTTTATTTCTTGCAAATGACGAAGCAAATTTTACGCGGACTAATTTTCGGTGTAACCATATTTTTTTTAGCGAAAGCCCTCAAGGATCATTGGTATGAGGTGATAACAATCCAAGTTGATGCAGTCGCATGGGCAATTCTGTGCATAGCCACAGGGGTAACTTTACTAGCACATATTTGGGGTGGTTGGATATGGACTTGGATTCTCCACGACTTAAATCAACCAGTCCCACCTGTGGAATTTATTCAGGTCTACCTCAAAACCAATATTGCTAAATATTTACCTGGTAATATCTGGCATCATTATGGCAGAATTATGGCAGCGAAAAATGCTCAGATTCCTGTGAGTGCTGCTACTTTAAGCGTATTACTCGAACCCCTATTAATGGCGGCCGCAGCTTTAATTATGATTATTATCTTCGGTAATCAATTTGCCCCTCATCGTATTACCGGTTCTGTGCAAATATTACAATTTTTTAGTTTGGCTGTAGTCCTGGTTGGTGTTCATCCCCGATTTGTAAATCCGGTGATTTGCTTCTGTCAGAAAATCAAGGTGAAAAGGTCTGCTACTGAGCTTACTATTCCTTTGCAGGTTAAACGTTATCCCCTTAGGGCTTTGTTGGGGGAATTGGGTTTTTTAGTCTTGCGTGGTTCTGGGTTTGTTTTAACTGTTTTTGCCCTGACTCCATTGCATTTGAGCCAATTACCTTTATTATTAGGTGCTTTTTGCTTTTCTTGGTTATTAGGTTTTGTGCTTCCCGGTGCACCGTCCGGCTTGGGTGTGTTTGAACTGACAGCCATGGCTCTTTTGCAGCATCGGTTTCCTTCTGCTGTGATAATTAGTGCGATCGCTTTTTATCGTCTGGTTAGTATTATCGCCGAAACTGCTGGTGCTGCCCTAGCCTCCCTAAATAAACCCATACCCTAAGATTGTGCCAAAAATCAAACCTGCCCATGTTTAACTAGGCAGGTGTACTTTTACGTTAAATTTTTAGTGGGGGTGGAGGGACTTGAACCCACACGACCTTTTACGGTCAACGGATTTTCATTCTCTCGCAGTTTTCACTACTGCCGGGTTTTGACAACCTGCGGCTTTGAGAATTGGACTCTCCCTTTACCCTCGGCTTTACGTTAGGGTAGCTGCCGTCGAGTCTCTGCACCTTCCGATTAGTTATGAGTTTTAACACTCAGCACTTGTTTCGGCTTGGCTCAGGATTGCCATATCTGTGAACAGATTTAGGTTTCCCTGAGTTTGACAGCTTACACTTGAAAGATTTCTCTATCAAGGCTCAGTTTTCTAAGTCCGTAGCGTCTACCATTCCGCCACACCCCCGTATCTATATATGTTGGGTAGCCCTTTTGTTTAATGCAGCCAATCTACTTAGTTTACATTAGCATCAAGTAGGTCATTTGTACAAGCCAATTGATATTTTTTTTCCAGATTTGGTAGTTTATGGTTTTGCTTCCTAGTTTTCTGGGATTGAGTATCTACAATTGTGCTTAACTTCAACTGCTATATAAAACCTAGACAAAGCTAGACTTTACTTTCTACTTCAACGGGAGCATGGGAGCGGTTATCCCTTAGTAGACTTGCACGCCTTAGCCAGACGCGATATTTCTCTTAAGATTTACAAGAAAGACTACCGCTA
>NZ_JAQMUH010000176.1:0-20059 GCF_028331025.1 Anabaenopsis arnoldii
AATGCCTAAGATATGCTGACAGATTCACGGTGATATGGATGATAAAGTCTCAAGTAGGAATTATGTCTAAAACGAGTGTAAAGACTACGGTAGAATGGAACACGATTAACTGGAAACAGTTAGAGCGTCGTGTTTACAAAATCCAAAAACGAATTTATCAAGCCTCAGCCCGTGGTGATGTCAAGGTTGTTCGCGGACTCCAAAAGGTGCTGATGAAATCCTGGTCAGCCAAAATATTGGCAACACGTAGGGTAACTCAAGATAACCAAGGAAAGAAAACTGCCGGAGTTGATGGAGTGAAAGCTTTATCACCTAAAGAAAGACTGGAATTGGTAGAAGAGTTAAAACTAGGATCTAAACCCAAACCAACCAGAAGAGTTTGGATAGACAAACCAGGTAGGGATGAGAAAAGACCTCTAGGAATACCCACAATGTATGATAGGGCATTACAAGCGCTTGTCAAACTAGCTTTAGAGCCGGAATGGGAAGCCAAGTTTGAACCTAATTCATACGGATTTAGACCAGGGCGCTCATGTCATGATGCCATACAAGCAATACTCAATGCCATCAGATACAAACCCAAGTTCGTATTAGATGCTGATATTGCCAAGTGTTTTGACAAGATTAACCATCAAGCATTGCTAAAGAAACTGAACACCTACCCCAAACTACGCCGTCAAATCAAAGCGTGGTTAAAAGCAGGTGTGATTGATAGCAGAGTCTTATTTCCCACAGAAGAAGGTACACCCCAAGGTGGTGTAATATCCCCTCTACTGGCAAATGTAGCCTTACACGGTATGGAAGAAATTCTTAAAGAATATGCCTCGCAATTACCGGGTAAAGGCGCTAAAAGGGATAAGGCTAGAGCAATATCAATCATTAGATATGCAGATGATTTTGTCATTCTGCATGAAAATTTGGCAGTTATTGAACAATGCAGGGAAATCTTAGTCACATGGCTGAATGAAATGGGATTGGAATTAAAACCTAGTAAGACCAGATTGGCTCATACTCTGTATGAACACCAAACAGAGGAACCAGGATTTGATTTTCTTGGTTTCAATGTGAGGCAATACTCAGTTGGCAAATACAACTCAGGATTGAACACCTACAAGGAAATACTAGGATTTAAAACCATCATCACCCCATCAAAGAAATCTGTTAAGAATCATTACGAAAAGATTTCTAGCACTATTAAAGGAAACTTAGCAACACCACAATTGGGATTGATAAGTAATCTTAACTCTATTATTAGGGGATGGTGTAACTACTATTCATCCGTAGTCAGCAAAGAAGTCTTTAGTAAAATTTTTAGTCAGGTTTACCAACGGCTTTACAGATGGGCAAAGCGCCGACACCCCAATAAAACCGAGAAATGGATAGCCAATAAATACTGGCACACAATTGGGGGTAATAACTGGGAATTTGCAGTAAAGATGGACGATAAATTCATCAAACTGTATAGACACCCAGAGACTCCTATTGTACGTCATGTTAAGGTCAAAGGCAATGCCTCACCATTTGACGGGGATTGGGTATATTGGAGTTCAAGAATAACAAACCATCCCGAAGCTAATAAAAGAGTAGCGACCTTACTTAAAAAGCAAAAGGGTAAATGTCCAGAATGTGGGCATTACTTTAGGGACGGTGATGTAATGGAAGTAGACCACATCTTACCCCTCTCCAAAGGTGGAAAAGATGAATATAAAAACCTACAACTATTACACAGACATTGCCACGACAAGAAGACAGCCAGTGATGGAAGTCTTGTAGGTATTCATGACAAGAACCATATCATTGAGGAGCCGTATGAAGCGAAAGTTTCACGTACGGTTTTGTAGACGAGTCGGTTGGGTGACTGACCGGCTTAGTTTAATACAGCGTTTAATGCCATTTTAAAAGAGAAAGTAGTACATGACCCCAAGCTAGTTAGCGAAAAGTTAACACGGGCCTATGCAGAAAAGTTTAACTTAGAAGTAATGCCCAGTTTAGGTTTTGAAAATAATTATGCCATAATTGTGCGTGGTGAAGATGCTCAACGGTACAATCTTCAAACCATCTCAGATGCAGTTAAATATACACCTAAATGGCGCGGTGGGTTCGGTTACGAATTTTTAGAACGGGAAGACGGTTTCCCCGGATTCGCTAAAACCTATGGTATGGAGTTTGCTAGACCTCCCCAAATTATGGACTTAGGTTTAATCTATCGAGCCTTGACTCAAAAACAAGTGGATATGGTGGCGGGTAATTCTACAGATGGGCAAATATCCCGACTAGGTTTAGTAGTCCTTAAAGATGATAAACAGTATTTTCCACATTATGAAGCAGTGCCCATTGTCCGTAAAGAAACCTTACAGAAATATCCCCAATTAAGAGCAGCTATCAATCAACTGACCGGGAAAATTACGGAGCAAGAAATACGACAATTAAATAACCTCGTGGAAGGGGAATTACAAGATATTAAAACTGTGGTGGGCGAGTTTCGCAAATCAAAACAACTCTAGATATAACTGATTAATAACTCATCCCATGGGTATTTTTACTGCATACAAACCTATGGCGATCGCGAAACGCTGCTGCTTGATGCTACACAAAGATACCTGGAAGTAAGCGACGAACAGGTTTTAGGAGCCGCCCTATAGATATTATCGCCGGTAGAAAAAAAGTCGAATTATTGAAGTTTAATTGAACTTCGGTTAATTACCTTTCCACCTGACAAGTATCGGGTAACACCCCATTATATAATGTCCGTAAGACTAAATTAACTACCAGTGGTAACCTGTTATGAACGAGCCACAACCAGGGGAATTTGATGTAGTACTAGGTGGTACTGGTAACGCTCCAGAATTTGCTGCTGTCTTAGGGGGAATCCAGGGGATACAGCAGAAATATAACAATCCTGACCCCAAGGTTAGGATAAATGCAATATCCCAAGCCCTGAACTATGGAGATGAGGGGGTTAACTTACTTCTCCAAGCTTTAACTACAGATGAATCAGTCGATGTGAAGAATGCGGCTTATAATCTTCTATCCTCTAAGTATGGCAAGTTAATTGAGTCTGTAACTGCTTATCAACCAGAAAAAACAGTAACATCATCGCAGTCGCAAGATACCCGCACGGGAAATTCAAATCAAGTTGATTCAGTTGCTCTTGATCCTAATGATACTGATGCTTATATCAATCGCGGTAATGTTTTCTATGACCAGGGGGAATGGGAATTAGCACTGGCTGATTATAACCAAGCTATTGCAATTAATCCTAACTATGCTGATGCTTATATGGGTCGCGGTAATGTTTTCTATAACCAGGGGGGATGGGAATTAGCACTGGCTGATTATAACCAAGCCATTGCAATTAATCCTAACTATGCTGATGCTTATATCAATCGGGGTTGGCTTTACGATAACCAGGGAAGATGGAAATTAGCACTGGCTGATTATAACAAAGCTATTAAACTTAATCCTAACTATGCTCTAGCTTACTACAATCGGGGTTTGCTTTACTATAACCAGAAAAGATGGAAATTAGCACTGGCTGATTATAACCAAGCCATTGCAATTAATCCTAACTATGCTGATGCTTACAACAATCGCGGTAATGTTTACAATGACCAGGGGGAATGGGAATTAGCTCTGGCTGATTATAACCAAGCCATTGCGATTAATCCTACTAATTTAGCTATAGCTTACCACAATCGCGGTAATGTTTACTATAACCAGGGGGGATGGGAATTAGCTCTGGCTGATTATAACCAAGCTATTGCAATTAATCCTAACTATGCTGATGCTTACGGCGCTCGCGGTCTTGTTTACTATAACCAGGGGGGATGGGAATTAGCACTGGCTGATTACAACAAAGCTATTACAATTAATCCTAACGATGCTGATGCTTACAACAATCGCGGTGATGTTTACCTTGAGCTAAGAGACATCAAGAAAGCCAGGGAAGACTTCCAAAGAGCAGCGCAATTATTCCTCACTCAAGGTAACACCGATGCTTATCAACGAACTATTAGGCGTTTAAACTCACTGTAGCTGCAAAGATACCTGAAAGTAAGCACTGAACAGGTTTTAGTATCCGCCCTATAATTATCGCCAGTAGAAGAAAGTCGAATTATTGAAGTTTAATTGAACTTCGGTTAATTATCCTTTCAACCTAAAAAGTATCGCGTAACACTCATTATATAATGTCTCCAAGACTAAATTAACTACCAGTGGTAACCTACTATGAACGAGCCACAACCAGGAAATTTTGATGTAGTACTAGGTGGTACTCCACAGAGCACAGCCAAAGGTTTAGGCAGATCCTCCGCTGGGAATGATACAGCACTTTTCAAGTAATAAAGTACACACCTTAGTATCATAAATCTTGTGGGGTAGGCATCCTGCCCTGCCGTACCCACTCAGGTAAAATGCGCTGTATCTGTGTTTATCTATAGTTAATTAACTGATTAATAATTCATCCCATGGGTATTTTTACTGCATACAAACCTATGGCTATCGCCCTGTTCTCCTGTACCCTCATCATCCACAGCCAAGCCGCGATCGCCACCATAGCATCAACCCTACGGAGTAAACAAGGAATGGTAGTTTCCAGCCATCCCTTAGCCAGTGACGCGGGAATTACCATGTTACGCCAAGGTGGTAACGCCATTGATGCAGCGGTAGCCACAACCTTGGCAATTTCTGTAGTTGAACCTTATTCAGCAGGAATTGGTGGCGGCGGCTTTTTATTAATGCACTCCGGAGAAACTGGTCAAATCAAAGCCTTAGATTTTCGGGAACGCGCCCCCCTGAAAGCCACACAAGATATGTACTTAGATGCAGAAGGTAAAGTACGTCCCTCTGCAAGTGTGGCTGGGTACTTAGCCGTAGCCACACCTGGAACTGTAGCAGGGATGTATGAGGTGCATAGTCGTTATGGTAAATTACCGTGGGCGCAGGTAGTCAAACCCGCCATCGCCCTGGCCCAAGATGGCTTTATCATCAGACGTAGCCTATCCCCTGGTTATCTGCTAGTTAATGACAGACCCAGACACCGGATTTTTGATCATCCAGCAGCGCGGGCAATTTTCACTCGTGATGGTGATTTCTATCAACCGGGGGAAAGGCTAGTACAGCGAGATTTGGCAAAAACTTTAACAGAGATTGCCCGTAATCCCCACAGTTTTTACACCGGAAATATTGCCCGGGCGATCGCCTCTGACATGGCAGAAAATGGCGGTTTAATTACTCTAGAAGACCTGAAAGCCTACAAACCAATTTGGCGGACTCCCGTTTGTGGGAATTTCCGTCAAGCTCAAATCTGTTCCATGCCACCACCTTCATCAGGAGGTGTACATTTATTACAGATGTTAAATATTATTGGTGAGACTGATTTACAATCTTTAGGATGGCATCACCCGGATGCATTGCATTTGATGGTTGAAGCCATGAAAATCGCTTATGCTGACCGGTCGCAACATTTAGGCGATCCAGATTTTATCAAAGTCCCTGTAGAACAACTGATTAGCCCAGAGTACGCCCGCAAACGCCGTCAAGAAATTGATCTGGAATGGGCAAAACCTGCAAGTGAGGTGAAACCAGTTAATTTAGGTCTTGTTCCTCCCCCCCTGTTAGCTAGAAATGAATGGATCGAAACCAGCCATCTAACAGTTGTGGATCAGCAACATAACGCTGTTAGTCTCACCTTCACTATTAATCTAGGTTTTGGTGCTGGTGTGTTGACACCGGGAACAGGGATCGTACTCAACAACGAAATGGATGATTTTGCTTCCGCACCGGGAATACCTAATGCTTTTGGTTTGGTGGGTAACCGAGCTAATGCGATCGCACCCGGTAAAACCCCCTTATCTAGCATGACCCCCACCATAGTCACCGAGAATGGCCGTCTGAGGATGGCCGTAGGTACTCCGGGTGGTAGCACCATCATTACTCAGGTACTGCAAATTATCCTGAATGTGTTGGAATACCAGATGGATGTAGGTGCTGCTGTTTCCGTTCCACGCATACATCACCAGTGGTTACCCGATGAGTTACGTGTGGAACGTTGGGGTTTGGGTGCTGTCACCCTGCAAGAGTTACGCCGGCGCGGACACAAGATTAGGGAAAGTAACTCCTGGGGTAATGCTAATGCAATTACTATCACCCCAGAGGGAGTTTTAGAAGCAGCGGCGGACCCTCGTGGTCAAGGCTTTCCCAGTGCTTTCTAATTTCCTTGTCCTGGCGATATTAATTCTAGATCCCGACTGACAAACTCATTGGCTCTGGCGCTATGTACTAAAGTCCAGCCGGCTTTGAGAAGTTTTTGATAAGTGGCCCAACCTTTAGAACCACCAGGAATCTGATAATCTGGGACTGCTTGGGGAAAAGCTGTGTAGGGTCGCCAAGGTTGATTGGGTGAGGCTTGCAGATGTAATATTTTCTCTCCATCCCTGCCAGACTTAGATAACCAGCACATTTTACCTTGCATGGCAAACTCCTTTAAGTTTTGCTTGTTTGCATATTCGCAGGCTTTTGTCAATACCTGCCTCAGTCTTGTGGGATAGTTACTTATCCCGGTAGTATTCGCGATTTTATTTACTTAGAAGAGCAAACTTGTTTAACTACTATTACTAATGGGTTGTCATCCATGGCTTCCTGTGGGAAATAAGGAAAAACCAATATTTTTTTTACCTGATTATGAGGTTGAGATTTTTCCTATGTTATCTACGGTTTTTGTAAATGTATGTAGCAATAACTACGATTTAGGCAGATATTCCAGTTGTTTTCATAGCTACAGGGGGGCGAATTGCTGACATTACCTGCATTTGCAGGATTTCCACAGATGCAAAATTTTCTGGTCACTGCCAATTAAATAATCTACCGTTATTCTGATTCAATTGACCCCAAAAACCTTTAGATTATCAACTATTGGGAAATATTGATCAATTAAGCATTATGGAAAAGCGCAGACTAGGAACATCCGAGATCTACATTACACCCATCCTCATGGGGGCTTGGCAAGCTGGTAAAGCCATGTGGACGGGAATTGAGGATGTTGATTCCATTAAAACCATCCGAGCCGCCTTTGAAGCTGGTATCACTACAGTTGATACTGCTGAGGTCTATGGTCAAGGACATTCTGAGCAAATTGTAGCCGCAGCTTTATCTGATGTCCGCCACAGGGTTGAGTATGCCTCGAAAGTTTTCGCCAACCATCTCAAGTATGATTTAGTGATTGAAGCTTGCGATCGCTCATTAAAAAATCTCCAGACTGATTACATTGACCTGTATCAAATACACTGGCCTTCCGGTTCTTTCAATAGTGAGATAGTCCCCATTGAGGAGACCATGCTGGCTCTCAACCAACTCAAACAACAGGGTAAAATCCGGTCAATAGGTGTGTCTAATTTTAACCGCGACCAATTAGCAGCAGCCTCAGAGTATGGACGTATTGATAGTTTACAACCGCCTTATTCTTTATTTTGGCGGCAGGTAGAAAAGGATGCCATGGCTTATTGTATAGAAAATAATATTTCTATCTTGGCTTATTCACCCTTGGCCCAAGGACTGTTAACGGGAAAATTTGCCCCCGGTCATCAGTTTGACCCAGCAGATAACCGTGCTAAAAATCGCTTATTTCAAGGTGAAAACTTTCAACGAGCCCAACAAGCCTTAGAAAAACTGCGCCCCATAGCGGCGCTTCATGATTGTACCCTGGCGCAGTTAGCATTAGCTTGGTTAATTGCCCAACCTCAAACCAGTGCGATCGCCGGGGCGCGTTATCCTGAACAAGCGCAAGACAACGCCAGCGCTGCACAAATTCAACTTTCTGGGGAAGAACTAGCACAAGTCGATGTCATCGGGCGCATTGTAACTGACCATCTAGATGACAATCCTGTGATGTGGAAGTGGTAGTCAAAAACTGGTGTTTTGTGGGATATGGGTGATGTTGGTGTGTTTTGAGTTCCCGTGGAGAACCTAATTTAGTATGATATGGAATCGGCAAGCATTTACCCTTTGAAAAATTAACTATGTCCCAGAACTACCGCATTACTCTACTCCCCGGCGATGGCATTGGTCCTGAAATTATGGCCGTAGCGGTAGACGTGCTGAAAGTGGTCGGTAAGCAATTTGATCTGCAATTTGAATTCTGCGAAGCCCTCATCGGTGGTGCGGCAATTGATGCTACCGGTGAACCCCTCCCATCTACTACCCTAGATATTTGCCGTAACAGTGATGCGGTATTACTGGCGGCGATTGGTGGTTACAAGTGGGATTCCCTACCATCGAATTTACGCCCAGAAGCAGGTTTGTTAGGGTTGCGTGCCGGACTAGGATTATTTGCCAATCTCCGCCCTGCCCAAATTTTACCCCAGTTAGTTGACGCTTCTACTTTAAAACGGGAAGTTGTGGAAGGTGTAGATATTATGGTGGTGCGAGAGCTCACCGGTGGTATTTACTTTGGTAAACCCAAGGGGATTTTTACTACTGATAGCGGTGAGAAACGCGGTGTGAATACCATGGTCTACACTGAGTCGGAAATTGACCGCATTGGGCGAGTAGCCTTTGAAACAGCGCGAAAACGAGGGGGGAAACTCTGTTCGGTAGATAAAGCCAATGTATTAGAAGTATCACAGTTGTGGCGCGATCGCATGACTAAATTGGCTACAGAATATCCTGATGTGGAATTGTCTCACCTCTACGTCGATAACGCCGCCATGCAACTGGTACGCGCTCCTAAGCAGTTCGATACTATTGTGACCGGGAATTTATTTGGCGATATCCTCTCGGATGCTGCTGCCATGCTTACCGGTAGTATTGGGATGTTACCATCTGCGAGTTTAGGCGCTTCTGGACCTGGTGTATTTGAACCAGTCCACGGTTCGGCTCCCGATATCGCCGGGGAGGATAAAGCCAACCCTCTGGCTCAGGTTTTGAGTGCCGCCATGATGTTACGCTACGGTTTAAACCAGCCCCAAGCCGCAGACAAAATAGAAGCAGCCGTATTGCAAGTTTTAGCCCAAGGCGATCGCACAGGTGATATTATGTCTCCTAATATGAATCTTTTAGGTTGCCGCGCTATGGGAGAATCATTAATGAGAGCCATGGAAAAATCATAATTTTCTGTTGAAGTTTGGCATTTTGGCAACCTTTGCCCAAGCCATTAGATAGACTAAAGACAAATTTAGTAAATATAAAATAGTCGATAGTGCACGCATTACGACAAGAAAAAGAAAAATATACTGCCCCCAAAAACAAGTCTCCTTTGATTGATCCAGCCTTAATCAGAGCAGCAGGGCAGATTTACTACACGCACTGTGAGGTACATCCTGAAATAGCTGGACAACCTTCAGGAGTAGCAATTAATTACGTTACTCATCGGGGTAAAGTAATTTTTACTCAGCAGCCAGTACTTTTACCGCAAGAATGTTTTGTCCCATTAAGTCAAATTGAATCACATATGTATTAGTCATTGCTCATTGATTAACTCTTTACCCGCCAATATAACCGATCAAAATGTCTTAACATTTCTGTACTGTGTGCAAAGTGACAAGGAATATATAGACGTTTTGATGCTCTTCGCCACCAGTATCATTGTCTCGGCGCTGGGTGCGTCTGAAGCTGCGCAAAGCCGACTTGTCTAAACTTGGAAACAAGTTTAGACAGAGGTGGCTGTATGAACCAAGAATCCCCCGAATCCGCTTCACTAAAGGGGGATTGTCAACAGTCCCCTTCTGTCTCCTGTTTGTAACGGTGATTACCCCATGCAGCTTTTACCTTTTGTTAAGATCAGATTGTGAATTGTATCACTCTCTATGATCAAGCAGAACCATTAGCTAGGATAAGTTTGTCTATATAGCATTTCTAGTCTAAGTAGTTAGGCCATAGTCTCTCCCCTGCGGATAAGACTCAGTACTGAGCAGATGACCAGACCCTATGGATGCTCACCGTTAACTTAGCAATGGAAATGATTTATTTAAGGCGAGTGGTTCAGTATTGGGTTGAGGAAACGGCATCTAATTGAGGGGTTGATTTTTATATGACTGTGACTACGGCAATCAATTTACAAAATTCCCGTGAGCATAAGGCTTGTGTTAGCATCAGCATTTTCGTTAAGCTGACAACCAAAGATGTTTTGATCAGGCCTGAACTGCTTATAAGCGTAATTTGAGATGTAGTCAAAAGTCAAAAGCTAAAATGGGGTGTTATTTGCGTTTGTACAAGAGCAAATCTGGAGACTTTGAAAGCGTAGGTCACAAGAGCCACCATTGTGTCGCTCTAGACTTGAAACTTCTTGATCTAGATATCCCATAGTGGCTTGATATGTTTTCAACCTCATACCCACTTAAAAAAAAGATAAAAATGGCAAACAACGAAGAATCACGTGGTTTAAAGTCTCTGTTAGATTGGTTTGCAAATCGACGGAAATCAGGATCTACCCATTTAGAACCCCAAGAACGGGAAATTGCTGATGGGCTGTGGCACAAGTGTCCCAAATGTGGCGTATTGACCTATACAAAAGACCTGAAGGCTAACCAGATGGTCTGCGTTGAATGTGGACATCATAATCGGGTGGATAGCGATGAGCGTATCCGCCAGTTGATAGATAACAACACCTGGGAAGCAATTAATGAGCATCTGCGCCCCACAGACCCCCTGCAATTTCGCGATCGCAAACCCTATAGTGATCGCCTGCGGGAAATGGAAGATAAACTAGGTTTAGTAGACGCAGTTAAAACCGGTTTAGGTCAAATCAACGGTTTACCCATAGCCCTGGGCGTGATGGACTTCCGCTTTATGGGCGGTAGTATGGGTTCAGTGGTGGGAGAAAAACTGACCCGCTTGATTGAGCAAGCCACCCAGCGACGTTACCCTGTAGTCATTGTCTGTACCTCCGGCGGAGCCAGAATGCAAGAAGGAATGCTTTCCTTAATGCAAATGGCTAAAATCTCCGGCGCTTTGGAACGTCACCGTCAATGTAAATTACTGTATATTCCCGTCTTGGCGAATCCTACCACGGGAGGGGTTACTGCTAGTTTTGCCATGTTGGGAGATATTATTATTGCAGAACCGAAAGCAACCATTGGTTTTGCAGGTCGGCGAGTGATTGAGCAAACCCTGCGGGAAAAACTACCAGAAGATTTTCAAACCGCAGAAGATTTGTTAAAGCATGGTTTTGTTGATGATATCGTACCCCGTACGCAATTAAAGAACACCCTAGCCCAGTTAATTGCTTTGCACCAACCCATACCAACTACTACACACTCGATGATGCGATGGGAAACCATGACCTTGAGCTAGTCCTAAGCTGCTAAATAAGAGAACATTGGGAATTGGGGATGCACCAGATCCATCTCCAATCCCTATTTCCCTCCATCTTCCAAAAATATCAGTGGTACAAGTGCTATTAAGCGCAACACACCAGAAAGGGTAAATAATCCCAGTAAGCCGCCACAATTAGTAAATTGTACGATCAAGCTGCCAATGGTTGTACCTAAAGCCCCCCCGGCTCCTGCCATAGCAGCCGCGATCGCAAAATAGATAGACTGGTTTTTAACTGGTGCAATCTCTAGCTGTATATTGTTATTACATAAGTCAACCCCTGCCCAAGTACCTCCGGTTAAAATATGTAACAGTGGCAGCCATAGCCAAAAGTCAACGTAGTTAGTATTAATTCCTACCCACAAAATTGGTGTTACCGCCACCGAAATTCCCACAAATATCAAAATCCGCCGACTCCCAATTTTGTCTGCCAATTTCCCCCATATAATCAGCATCAATAAGTTCGCTCCTGCCTGTAAACTGGTGTAGAGTGATACTAAACTGATATCTAAATTCAGCGTGTCTAGCATATAGAGGCTAAAAAAAGGAGCGCTGAGATTAACTGCAAACATCCAAAAGCTGAAATAAAGCACAAATATGAAAAAGCGAGAGTTTTGCCAGATGTTCGGCTGGTTTGCTGCGGGAGTGATTACAGTTGAATTAATTAATTTTTCTTGACGGTAATTACAGATGGTATTTTGTAATTTGGGATTGACATCAACTTTAAAGTACTGGCATCCCAAACTAATCATCCCAAATACAATACCAATGAGCAGCACTATTCCATAACCTTGTAAAGTCCCCCCTCGCCAATGTGATACAGCTAAACCGGCCAAAGGTAAACAAAGCAAATTGGTCAAACTGGCAGCGCTGTTGCGTATACTAAAATACCTACCTCGTAGTTGTCGCGGTACTATCATCCCTAACCAACTCAGCCACGATGCGCTTCCTAGTCCCCCAAAAAGATGGCTGATCAGGACAATTGATAAGGTCAAAACTACCAGCTGATGGGAGTTTAAACCTCCAAAGTGGAAACACGCAATACCTATGAATAAAATCAGCCACATTATCCGCCCAATTCCATGGGTGCGTAGGGAATATTGAAAGCGGCTAGTAGTACGTTCCGATAAGTAAGCGCCCAAGGGTTGTATGAGATTCACCAGCATGGGGATTGAGGATAACATCCCAAACACTACTGGACTGGCATCCAATTCTACCAGAAAATTACTCAGTAAAATGCCCCCGGTACTGAGGGAAAAAATCGCTGCAAACACTCCATCCAGGGTTGAGGCTTTTAAACTAGTGCGAATCTGATTTTTACCAATTCGAGGACACGGAGAAACTACTGTTGGCGGTGAGCTAATCTGGGGGATTTCTAGAGTTACTGATGCAACTGTTTCAAAATTAGCAGAAGTCATAGCTTACTTTTACCCGTAGGACACCCTAGCATGAGTTCATGTATTGAGGAAATTACATCCCCTAGTTAACTTTTCTGAATAATTATTTGTTACTTTATATTCTATTTTTTCACAAAAATACAGATTCCTTAAAGATAGATTAACTCAGCTAGAAGAGATAAGTTAGATGAAAGAGCTGGTATTTGTTTGTGAGTAGAAAAAGCTGGGTGAAATTTTTGGCGCTAGTGCTGGCGATCGCTTTGGTTGTGATTACTTACCCAAATTTACCACTACTAAAGCCACCAACTACCGCTGTCACTATCAAACTGAGCGGTTGGGCGGGTAATCCCCTGGAGCAACAATTATTAAAACAGTTACTAAAAGAATTTGAGCGACAACATCCAGACATTAAGGTGAGATATGAAGTGATTTCTGACCAATACATGGATGTCATCACTACTCGCCTAATTGGGGAAGCAGCGCCGGATGTCTTCTATCTGGAATCCCTAGAAGCTCCTTTCCTTATGAGCCAAAATGTCCTAGAACCGTTAAATTCTTACATTACCCCCGAATTTGACCTAGAGGACTTTGAAGAGAGCTTGCTGGATAATTTTAAGTATAAAGATGATATTTATGGTCTTCCCAAGGATTATTCTACCCTGGCACTTTTTTATAATAAAAAAGCCTTTGCAGCCGCAGGTTTGAGCAGTCCCCCCACTACTTGGGATGAATTACGCACCTACTCCGAGCAGTTGACGGGTAAGTTGAACAGATACGGTTTTGGTGTTACCCCACAGTTGAGTTATCAAGCTTACAAAATTGCTGCTTTTGGGGGAAGGGTTGTTGATGAGAATGGTTATGCTGCTTTTGCTAGTCCTGAAGCTGTGCGGGGATTGCAGTTGGTGGTAGACCAGTATCAAAAAGATGGTACTTCAGCCCAAGCTACTGATGTGGGTACTAACTCAGGTACGGAAATGTTTGGTCAAAACCGGGTCGCAATGGTCATTGAAGGTAATTGGGCTATTCCTTATTTAGAAACGACTTTTCCTCAGTTGGAGTTTGCCACTGCGGAAATACCTACTATTAATGATAAAAAGGGTACGATGGTGTTTACTGTGGCCTATGTGATGAATAAGCAGTCACAGCATAAAGCCGCCGCTTGGGAGTTGATTTCTTTTCTCACAGGGAAGGAAGGAATGGCACAATGGACGGGGACGGGGTTTGCATTGCCTACGCGCACATCAGTAGCAGCAAGGTTGGGTTATGATCAAGACCCTTTGCGATCGCCTTTGGTGGCTGGTATAGATTATGCAACGACTTGGCAGTTAGGTCAATATCCGGCTGCTATATCTAATAATTTTGATAATCAGTTTATTAGTGCTTTACTTGGTCAACAACCTTTAAGTTCAGCTATGCTCCGCGCACAAAATGCCGCTAATGCACAAATTCGTACCAGCCAATAATTGATAACTCAAACTTATGTAATGCACCCTTGAGGCTGGGGAACTTTCGTGTTTTTTGATTGATGAATTATGGGAAGAAACAGGGAGCAGGGAAAAGGGTTGAAACTATCCATTTATATTGGTTGTATTATCTGTTTTGATCCTCACATCCTTGGCTGTTGCAATAACTCAACATCAAGGAGAGAATACCAGATTTTTCATGAGTCGGATAGGTTGTAGGAAATACTCCTTTAAACTGCTTTAAATTAAGATTTGTTTTGGAAATTCCTGCCCATGTCAGAGATCATGATAATCTGCAAAGGCATTTAAATCGATCAGATACATTTGAGAATCTCTTGGCAGCTACGATCTCTTAAATCTAAATCAAAACCTTAGTATTGTTTCTATTTAAGGAGATTTATATGACATTAAGAACTCCCACTATCGGGTTAGTAGAAGTACCCGCATTAGGATTATATGATCCGGATGGCAACAATTGGACAGCATTATATAGACGTAATACCTTGCTGAGTAAACAGGTATTAATGGCAGACTTACAAGCCGGTGGTTTTGATGCTCAACTTGTCAACCTCAAAGATGGCGATCGCAGAGAACCCTTTGGAGAAGTGACTTGGAAGGATATGAACTTAACAAAAGCCTACGTAGGTCAGAGGATTTATGATATAGATCCCTCAGCTTATGATGCTTGGGGCGTAACTGTTAATTATACTCAAGAGCGTCAAGTCACCTGTATGGCGATCGCTCATTTTGCCAGTCAAGGAAAACCAGTGGTAGTAGGCGGTTCCGATGCTATTGCCGAACCCCATTACTATCTCAAAGCGGGTGCAAGTGCCATAGTCACGGACAAGTCTGGTGCTGCTAACTGGCCGATTTTTGACCATGTACTGGGTAAAACCCCCCGGGAAAAACTCACGGGTGTAATTTTAGCTGATGGTAGTTATTATCCCCCCCGACCCCAAGCCATGAGTCCTGATGACTGGGCTTTACCATCGGTAGAAGTAGCTAGGCAATGCTTAGGACAAGAATACTCAGAAGAACCCTTTGTGGAAGAACTGGTACCTATAGGTTCAGTCTTTCCTGATATTGGCTGCGATCGCAAATGTGACTTTTGCCAAACCCCCACCTATGGGACAGGATATCGGCGAATGTCACCCCAAACTACCCTGAAATGGATTGCTCGACAAAAAGAAGCAGGAGCAAAATGTACAGTTATGGGTTCTGATCAATTTTTGGGTCGCATTTTGTTTCCGGGGGGACGAGAGGAGATTCTGGAAATTACCACAGGAGCCAGAGAAATGGGTATGCCACTTCTGTGGCCTAATGGTTTAGAACTAAGAAAAGCCACATTGGGAAAAGGACGCAACTATGATCACACAGACCTGACACCCGATGAAGAACTGATAGAAGCACTTTGGGGATGGGATGGGAAAGTTGGCGGTTTTCTCGGTTATATTCCTGCAGAACGCCCAGTATTTGGCAGAGAATCTTACAGCAAACTGCTACCCTGGCAACAACATTGTGAGATGATGCGAGCGATCGTCAGATGCGGACTTCCGGTAATTGTTTATGGTCTGATTATTGGCTTTCCCGATGATACCCACGATAGTTTACTGCGCTTAGAAGAGGCTGTTTTAGAACTCCATCAACAACTCAGGGAGATTAACCCAGAGCTAGAATTTCAAGTTGCTTCCTACGCCATCTCTCCCATACCAGGAACACCCCAAGGAGAAAATATCCGGACATCAGGACTGTTGCGCTTTGATGATCCATCTATAATTGGTGGTTTTTGGACTCCCAGTTGTGATACACACCAAATTGGCTATGAAGATATATCGGACTGGCAATTCCGATTAGCTCAAATTGGTAAGGCAGAATCTAAATTGATCAACTATCATGGAGGACTGACAAAAATGGCCACTGCTAAATAGTGAAGTCATTAGCACAATTGCCACAAACTCAACCAACCTAGGAGAACAATCCCAATGAGACCACAGCCCACTCCCCCAAAACCTGGACAAGAATCAGTTTGGGACTATCCACGTCCCGCAGTTTTACAAGATACTGATAAACACCTCAAAGTCATTTGTGGTGGTATTATCTTAGCAGATACCCGCAGAGGGAAAAGAGTATTAGAAACTAGTCATCCTCCCACTTATTACTTTCCCCCTGAAGACATTAAGCTAGAACATTTAATTGAAACACCCAAAAAGAATTTGTGCGAATGGAAAGGGGCATATCAATACTACGATATCAGCATTGGTAATCAATATATTCACTATGCAGCTTGGAGGTACTTTGACCCCACTCCTAATTTTCTTCCTATCCGGGAATACTATGGCTTTATAGCAGCTTTAATGGATGCTTGTTATGTGAATGACGAGCTAGTAGTGCCCCAATCTGGTGATTTCTACGGAGGATGGATCACTGCAGATATTGTTGGACCATTTAAAGGTGGTGCAGGTACATGGGGATGGTAGTTCATCAATCAGATCACATCATTAACACAGTTAAAATTGCTGACTTTACTATACATGAACACCATTTAAACCTTACCTATACTGTAGATCAGTTTCAATTCTCTACTAAAATTTTCTATCATGAAGTATCTTTTGCCAAACTGATAGAAACATACTCTCAATTTTTTATAAAGCGGGTAGTTGCTCATATTGCTCTGTTTGAGGGAATGAAGTTATGCTCATTATTTCCTCAATACTATGATATTTCTGTCGTTGCTGAATATCTAGAACCTAATGCCTTAGATTTGTTTGTGAAGATATATCAAGGTGTATTTGCACAACATTGGTATGAGAACAAGGTCACCGATTATCAACAACCAGATATTATTTATTCCCAAGACTTAGGAGTACATCAACCTGCTCGAATTTTAGGTAATGATCAAACTGTCCTCACTGGTTGCGGAGGTGGTAAAGACAGTATTTTAGCTATGAAAATGTTAGAAGTGGGAGGTATTCCTTTTGCTTCTATGCAATATTCCCATAGCACTTATGGCAAAGCAGATGTTCAGCATGAACTGATTTCCCAAGTATTAGAATGTGTTCATCCAACCCAAAAGCATCAAATATCTATTTACGATGATTTTACTGAATTTCCCTTTTTAAAATTATATTTACCGGCAAACTCCGGTATTATTGCTCCAGAAACACCCATCTCTATTTTTTTATCTTTGATTCTCATGTTAGATCAAGGATATAATTATCTATGTTTAGCCCATGAAAAAAGCGCCAATCATGGTAACTTATTTTGGCATGAAATAAACAGGGACGTTAATCATCAATGGGGCAAAGGTGTAGAAGCCGAATACATATTAGATAAATTTATCAGGGATAACTTATTAAGCAACTTTAAATATTTCAGTATTCTACAACCCATTTATGACTTTCGCATTTTTCGTAACTTTAGTAAATACCCAGAATTTGTCTCCAAAATTCATTCCTGTAACGTCAAAAAGCCTTGGTGTAAGAAATGTCCTAAATGTGCTTATGTCTGGTTGGGTTTGATGGCATTTTCTCGCCTAGATGTTGTTAACCAGGTTTTTCAAGGAAATTTATTTGATGATGTAGAGTTAACCCCTACTTTCCGAGCAATGCTAGGCTTAACAGAACATACACCCTTTGAATGTATTGGAGAAATTGAGGAAAGTTGGTTATTGATGAAAAAATGCTTAGAAAGAGGTTTATCTGGTAGAGCTTTAGATATTTTCACTGAGGAAATATTATCTAATACCACAATTAACTGGGAAGAAATAGAGCAGAAATATAATTACATTTACACAACAGAACACTATATTCCTAATTGGATATTTGAGGCAATTAAAGAACAATTATAATTTGATTATATCATTTTCTGACAATTATAAATAACCTCCAGTTCTGCTAGGTAGAAGCGGGTATGGCTACGCCACCTATATGACAGGTATCATTGATTATTAACCAGCATATTAGTACACCCGCCCCTAGTAGTTGAATTAATGATCCCCTTCTTAGAGGATGTCTGAAAACGCTTGACACTCCCCAGGTCTAAAGCCGGGGGATTCTTGAAGATTCACCAAACTGACCTTCAATGGTGCTGGCAAAAACACCCTACACGCTCAAAACAACTACCAGTACAAAAGGTAATGCAATTGCGCTTACTTTTATTTTTTTTGCTTTGGTGAGTCCATCGCAATGCCAGTTAGGTACGCTCAACATCCTGCCATTATTTGCCCTTTAACTATTCCAAATCAAGTTGGATATGTCTGTTGCCGGGATTTCTCCGCACTAGGATGAATCATCACGTAGATGGTTATTCTTACTCGTTTAGACCATTATACCACTGTGGCTAAAGCCAGTCAATCGTTCTAATGCGACTAAAGTCGCTATCGACTGATCCCCATGTCTAAAAGCCATTGGCTCAGGTCTCGTTTTCTGGTCAAACCCAGGCGTAAAAGGTCTCTTCTTTCCCCGCAGTCTGGAGACTTGTAGGTTCTTGTTGGAGGGATGCGAAATTACTACCTCCAGGCACCGCAGTTCCGGTAATGATATCGGCTACCCCTCTAGGAGATAGACTAGGTGCTGCGCCCATGACAATTGCTGCAGCACCTGCAACATGGGGCGCTGCCATAGAAGTCCCGCTGTACCTGGCGAAGCGACCACCAGGAATTGTAGAATAAACATTCACCCCTGCTGCTGTAACATAGCTGGGAAATGCCAGTCCATCACCGTTATAATCCTGGGGCGCACTGCCAGCACGGTTAGAGAAACTGGCGATGTTACCGTTGCTATCTATTGCACCTACTACTAATCCATGTTCTGCTGCGTAAGCCCCGGGCTGCTCCGGGCTAGCCCCGCCTGCATTGCCAGCAGCCATAACAACTAATGTACCTCTAGCAGTGGCATAATCAATGGCATTATTGATTTCTGTACTCACCCCACCACCACCGAGGGACATATTAATCACATTAGCACCGTTATCTGCGGCATAGCGAATGCCAGCCGCAATATTTGTAGTAGAACCCGATCCATCGTCACCAAGTACCTTCACAGGCATAATTAAGACATCCGGGGCTACACTAGCAACGATACCAGCTACATGAGTGCCGTGACCATCTACATCATTGGGGTTGTTGTCGTTATAAGCAAAGTCCCAACCCCGGACATCATCGATATAGCCGTTACCGTCATCATCAATACCATTCCCGGAAATTTCTGTTGTATTACTCCAGATGTTATTTCTCAGGGATGGGTGACTCCAGTCCACACCAGTATCTAAGACAGCTACAACTCTACCTTCTCCTGTGTAGCCCATAGCCCATGCTTCAGGCGCTCCAATCCGATCAAGACCCCAATTGTTACCTCCCAATGAAGGGACGCTTGGTAAATTGATACCCAGTAATTCCCCTAAAGCCAAATCAACTCTGGTTTCACCGTAACCATTGATAGCACTGTAATTATCTGGTAATTGGGGAGGAATGCTGGCTGTCAGTTCCAGGTTATAGCTACTACTACCACTATAAGGGTATACCTCTAAGTAGTAAGTACCAGGATTGAGGGTAGACGAAATCACCTCATCACTCGTCCGGCTGTTTTCGGAGCGGATCATTGCAGTACCACTGCTATTACGGAGAACAATATCAATGTCACTACTCAGGTCTGTCAGGCGAATTACTACATACAGTGATGTGTCAACCTGAAAGCGATAGAAGTCACGAGGGTCACCATTGCCAACACTGTCACTAGTTTGCAAGATACCATCTGCGTTAAGATTGCCTAAATCTAACGCAGAATCGATGGTTTCACCGGGATCTTGAGGTTCGGGTTGAGGTTCGGGTTGTGGTTCGGGTTGTGGCTCAGGTTGAGGTTCGGGTTGAGGTTCGGGTTGTGGTTCGGGTTGTGG
>NZ_JAQMUH010000177.1:0-15009 GCF_028331025.1 Anabaenopsis arnoldii
AATTCGTTAAGTCTCCATCTGATGGGCGGGTAATGAGCCGGGACATAAATGGTGCGCGAGGGATTTTCCTCCGTGCATTGGTTGATACGCCCTCTCTTAAAGAGTGTATTTGTTAGTGAATGTTAGCAAAAAAGTATCGGTCAAGACATTATGAATTAGGTAGGCCAGGGACTAATATATATAAGGAAAGTTACTGACTGGGATTATATCTATTGCAAAAGTAGTATTTCCCTGCGGTGAACACCGGTATCCCTGTCCGTAGGTTTGTTGACTGAGTTGACCAGGTAGCAGGTATTTATATGAGTTAGTTTCGTTGCATATTAATTAGTCAGAAAATTTACAGAGTTTAATGAGCAGTAAGTGTGAGGAAGTCTGTGACCAGTCAAAGAACTTCGGCAAAACAAAAGCAATTAGCCAAGGCGATCAAATCAAAAAAACCAAATTCCCACAGCCGTAAATCTCGAGGTTGGGTGTTGTTCTGGCTGGGTATGAGTGGTATTGCTATGGTCTCAGCAACAGTAGGGGCAATGTTAGCGGTTTCCCTTACTAGTAGCCCATTGCAGCAAGCACAGTTAAGCCCCCAAGAAGAAGCGGTTTTTGATACAGATCGCATTTCTGGCGGTGGGTTACGATTCTCGGAATTAACTCGCCCTGTGAATCTGTTAGTGATGGGGATGAGCGTCCTCCCATCGGATTTGATTAATCCTCCAGCCCAATTGCAGCATCTGGGCTATGAACCCCAGGTAAATTCTTTTGATGGGCTAGCTGATGTCATGATCTTGATCAAATTTGATCCAGCTACAAAAAGAATAGCTATGCTCTCAATCCCCAGAGACACTCGTACAGAAGTAATTGGCTATGGAGTGAAAAAACTCAATGCTGCTAATGTTGATGGGGGTCCAGCTTTAACCGCTCAAAGTGTTAGTCAACTTCTGGGTGATATAACAATTGACCGCTATATCCGTATTAATGTTCTGGGTGTTGGTAAACTGATCGATGCTTTGGGTGGAGTCACAGTCAACGTTCCCAAGGATTTGCGATACCAAGATGACTCTCAACGCCTATATATTAATTTAAAGGCAGGTGAACAGCATCTTGACGGTGATCAGGCTTTGCAGCTATTACGCTTTCGCCATGACGAACTCGGAGATATTGGCCGGGTTCAGCGTCAACAAACCGTCATCAGAGCTTTGATAGACCAGACTCTTAACCCTGTAACATTAACCCAATTACCCCAAATTCTCAATCTGGTCAAAGAAAATATCGATACCAATTTAACAATTGAAGAATTATTAGCACTAGCAGGCTTTGGCGTGCGAGTCAACCGTTCTAATATGCATATGTTCATGTTACCAGGTCGCTTTAGCCAACCCGGTGAATATCTGGCTAGCTATTGGATACCAGACGAAACTGGTATTTCTAGAATGATGTATCAACATTTTGGTGTCGAATTAACTCGTGAAGCCCAACAGGTTGATTATCATTCTTTGCGAGTTTATATTCAAGATAGCACAGGTAGCGATCGCTCGCAACTGATTTCTGTAGTCCGAGATTTAGAACAATTCGGATATCGCCGCGTTTATATATCCGCACCTTGGCGGGAATCCCTGAAGGTGACCAATATCATCGCCCAGCAAGGAGATATTGAAAATGCACAGTTAATTCGCGATACTTTGGGATTTGGGGAAGTACGCATACAAAGCACTGGTATTATTGATTCTGATGTTACTATCCAGTTGGGTGAGGATTGGTTACAACAAAAAACACGTCCCTGGGACATGACTTATTAAAACTTATCCATAAAAGTGCTGAACACTCAGCACTTTTCCCTCAGAGGTTTACTTTAGTTCTAAATTTTCAGACAATAATTTCATCACCAGATGCGCAGAATGATACATGGATTGGATTACACTACTGCGATCGCTACAGTCCGACTTTATTAGCAGGTTAACATCGGGTTGTTTACTTCATTGTGAAATAGCAGGTCAATATAGTGAATTAACTGTCATCTCCGGAGAAAGATTAAAGATATTACGAGAATTTTGCTGGTTGATGGCTGAAAAATATAAACGCACTTCCCCGGTACGTGACGTTTTTATTAACAATCTTAAGGGAAAACTAGGGGAAGAAGTTGTTAAAGAACGTTTAGCTGATTTGATTACAGAAGTCGATTATGAAACCCGATTCGGCGGTGATGGTAATGTTGATTTTACTTTAAATTCTGATTCAAAAATCGGCGTTGAGGTCAAGTCACGTCATGGTAGTATTAGTCAGGTTAGATGGTCAGTTACTTCTCAAGAAGTTGCCAAAAATACAGTTATAGTTTGCGTTTTAATTCAAGAGGATGTCAACGAAGCACAACCAGAGTATCACCTGTTTTTAGCTGGATTTCTCCCAACGAAAATGATTAAGTTAAAAACTGGGAAAATTTCTTTTGGCATCAACCAGTTATTATATGGAGGTGGTTTATTCTTCTATCTAAAACAGTTAGCAAAAGCTGATAATTATCAATACACATACTCATCAGAATGGCCAGGCAATTCAGGTAATTTAAATAAATTAAACTCTATCAATCAAGATTCCAATCACAATTATATTAAACTAGGTGATGAGTATTTTCATAGCGGGGAATACCAAGTAGCAATTAATTACTATAAAGAAGGATTACACATAAAAGCTGATGCCGAAAGTTATTACAAATTAGGTTTAACTTACTATCAGTTAGGAGAGTACCCAGCAGCCAATGTCAATTTTTCCCAAGCAATCCAGCTAAACTTTCATGATCATAAAGTTTACCATAAAAGAGGTTTAGCCCATTATCAACTAGGAAACTATCCAGAGGCAATCGAGGATTATACTCAAGCTATCAGAATTAATCCTCATATTGCCCTAGCTTATAAAAATCGTGCTGAAGCTCGTTCTCAAATCGGAGATAATCAGGGAGCAATAGAGGATTACACTCAAGCAATAAAAATTAACCCCGATTATGCAGATGCCTATAAAAACCAGGGAATTGCACGTTATTTCATAGAATATCACCAAGGACTATCTCAGGCAATAAAAATTAACCCCCAAAATGCAGTTGCTTACAAAAATCGTGGTAACGCTCGTGCCGATTTAGAAGATTATCAAGGAGCAATTGCCGACTATACTGAGGCTATACAGATTAATCCTAATTATGTAGATGCTTATTATAACCGTGGTCATGCTCGCTATGATCTAGGAGATTACGAGGGAGCAATTGAGGATTATACTTATATCATTAAGATTAATTGTAATTATGCTCATGCCTATTATAACCGTGGTAATGTTTATTCTCACCTAGGAGAGAAACAACTAGCAATTGATGATTTTTGTAAAGCAGCAGATATTTATAGGCGAGAAGGTCAACTAGAATCCCTTAAAGATGCTCGTGCTAGAATTTCAGATTTAGAAATTGCTCAATCATTGGATATTTTGAATTTCTAAAGTTTTCAGGTCTCTACTTAGCACTTAGAAAGTAACCGTGAAATCCATGAGGAATCACAGTGGGTAATCCCAATCTACAAACCGGTTCTGTATCTAGGCGATCGCCATCAAATACCCAAACCTCGCTACTATGGGAATTCCCATCATAAACCACCGTCAACACCCAAGCTTGCTGAGAGTTGTGTACATCTTCCACAGGTAAAGGTTCACTAGGGTAGCAATTTTCCGGTAAATTAGCCTCAGTGAAGGTTTGAGTGCGGTGATCAAAACGACCGATAGTATTTAATATCTCCTGACTAATATCTGTATCTTCCCGGTGTGAGGACATATAGGTATAAGGTGAAAGTTTCCCTAAATTTCTCTTAGGGACATGAGGAAACTCACAACTGCGGTTTATTAGTTTCTCAACTGATGTCACCTTAGCTGTTTGGGGTTGCAGATGAATTCGCGTCAGAGTACTTTGAGCACTTGTGAGGGTTTTACCTGTAGCCACTTCCCCCAGATATTTATTTGTGTTAAAATCTTTATAGTGGGCGAAATCTACCACCACACCACCACTCGCATCTACATAACCATTAGCAAAATGCCATTGATACCAAGATTCTGTTTCTCCACGACTGACTAAAGATAAGGTTTCACGGTCAATGACCAAGATTTGAGTACCTAATTCTGGTTTCCAATCAAAACATTCACTATAAGTGCTGATACCAGTCAGCACAGGAAAAATATTTAACCGTAGTGGTGGAATAAAAAATATTAGATATTGTCCAGCTAAAACAAAATCGTGGATTAATGGAACACCTGGAAGTTGAACTTCAGCTTTTTGAATAATTTTCCCAGTCAACTCACTTTTATAAATATTCAAAGTTCCATTCATCCCCGGACTGACACCAAAGTTAAAAATTTCCCCCGTTTGGTCATCAACTTTGGGATGCGCAGAATAGGTTAGTCCCCGGTTCAGACCATTTAAATTATCCAAACCGCGTGTTTCTAAAGTTTGGAGGTCAAGGGAATGAGGATGACCACCTTCCCAAAGTGCTAGAAGTCTGTCAGGTAATGCTAGAACCGAAGTATTAGCAGTATTCTTAACTGGTTTGAGCCATTGATTCCAAATTGCACCGGGTGCAGTCATGCCATAATTACCGTAAAGCAGTTTACCCGCTGCGCTTTCTTCCTGATAGCCTGCAGTTTGCACATAACGATAAACTCCCCTAACACCAGCATCGGTAAAATGAACCGCCAAAATTGCCCCATCACCATCAAACCAGTGTCCCACATGAACACCACCACGTTCTAACCTTCCTGGTCCATTGCGGTAGAGTGTACCGCGTAAGCCTTCAGGGACTTGGCCCCAGAGAATGGGTAATGGAGTGAGGGGAAATTCTTTCCCCGGTTGAGCGATCGCCTGAGCCCATTTTTTATGGGTTAATGGTTGAATAGTTGTTGTCATCCTCACATACTATGGCATAACGTTAGTAGATTTAAATAATATCTAAATCTATTTATGAAATAAATTAACGACTTATAGGTGAGATTTCGTAGCTACCGGTACAAGGGGGCGAGCTAACCGCCTACTTTAGCCAATTATATGGTATATCAATTTTACCAATTTACCGTGTCTGTTTTCCTCTCAGGATTGATCATCCTGACTTTGTAACTTTCTGGAGGTTTTTAAATGAAGTCTTATTTAGCAGCTGCTATTCAAATGAGTAGTGTACCCAACTTACACAAAAACTTAATAGAAGCAGAAGAACTAATTGATCTGGCGGTGCGTCGAGGTGCGGAATTAGTCGGGTTACCAGAAAACTTTTCTTTTATGGGAGAAGAGAAAGACAAACTCGCACAAGCAGACGAGATTTACCGTGAAACTACACAATTTCTCAGAAAAATGGCCCAGCGCTTCCAAGTTACCATCTTGGGCGGTAGCTTTCCCCTTCCTGTGGAAAATACCGGCAAGGTATATAACACTACAGTCCTGATAGACCCTAGCGGTGAAGAACTCTTACGCTACTATAAAGTACATTTATTTGATGTTAATGTCCCCGATGGTAATACCTATAGAGAATCTAGCACCGTTGTAGCTGGTCAGGAACTACCCTCAGTATATCTCTCGGAAAAACTCGGTAATATAGGACTTTCTGTTTGCTACGATGTCCGTTTTCCCGAATTGTACCGACATCTGTCAGATAAGGGAGCCGATGTGATGTTTGTACCTGCTGCTTTCACTGCTTTTACAGGTAAAGACCACTGGCAAGTATTATTACAAGCAAGAGCCATTGAAAATACTGCCTACGTGATTGCACCGGCTCAAACTGGCAATAACTACGGCCGTCGCTACACCCACGGACACGCTGTGATTATCGACCCCTGGGGAGTGATTTTAGCAGATGCTGGTGAACAACCAGGAATTGCCATGGCCGAAATCAAGCCCTCCCGCTTGGAACAAGTCCGCCGTCAAATGCCTTCCCTAGAACACCGGATATTTAGTTAAATGAATGTAATTTGGGTTGTTGATGGATTTTCCCCACCTACAACCCAACTTTATAGTTGACTTGACCGAGATATCACCGTCTAAGGATCGCTATTAAGCAGCACTTCACTGTTACTGTTGAGTTTAAGAAAACTATCAAAGGCATACCAAGCCAACACATACCAAGGAATAATTTCCAGTTCTAAACCTTTAACCATAACTTGTCTAATAGCCAGAATACTCAGTCCGAGGGGAAACAGAAAGCGCAAATCAACCTCGCCACCAGTGGCGCGCTCAAACCGGTTATTTAAGTTAATAATTGTGCTTTTCATATCTTCTGCTGCTTCCGAGTTCCCCTCGGTAACATCAGCAAAAGTTACTCCTAAATCTAGTAGTGTAGTTAGCACATTTTCTAAAGCCGCATTTTTGCCATCATGGTTGATGATTATACTACCTGAATTAATATTAGTCCTGACCTGAGTCACATGAGGCTGTGCCTGCAACACATTAGCAATACGTTGCATTTCTCGAGGATGACGATGAACAGGAGAAATTCTCAACCGTAGTCTTCCGTGAGTTTCACTAATGATTTTAGTGGATATAGGTTGATGTGTGGTTTTGAAACTTGCCTGTTGCAAAATTTTGATAATCTTGGTAAGATTACTATAACTATTTGTCAACACACAGTAGCCCTCCTGGATTATAGTTATTTCTGGTTGTAGTCAGGACTTTAATCCTCTCATCACCAACGCCAGAAGAGTCTGATAGCCAATTCCTCCGTTGCTCCTATTGATTTTGAGGACTGAAGTCCTGTGTAATACAAACTACGCCCAGAGAAAGAACCTTTACTTGCTGATTTATACGCCATGTTCTGCTGTGTTCTCAGCAGATGCTTCAAATACGGGTGTTTCTCTCTCCTCGGCAATTTCAGCCTTAGCCTCGGCTATAATGTCTTCCCAAGTTTCGCCCATTTCTGCAAATGCGCCGCGGCTTTTTTCGTAGGCGACAATTCCACCTTTGACTAGTGACTTGAGTATGGGTTTACCAATTCCTGCTACAACGGGAATGAGCACAGGTGCCAAGAGTACCGCCCCTATACCGGCTATAATTCCAGGAGTGCCAGCCTCTTCAACAAAGTTAATAATTTTAGGTGCCATAATTTAATTAACTCTCGTAGATGATAGGTAAGCCTTTTAGCTTAATCTGGGTGGGATTGGGATCTCATCTTGCTGATGGTAGAGTTTGATTTGTCGCAAGTTTGAGGAGAGGACGTAAAGTATTGTTAATGACGATATTAAAAAGATTTACCTAAATCAAGTCTATCAGTAACGTCAAGTATAACCCTTAGCCGCACTATCCCTCCTCTGCCTTGAGAGATATCTGAGATGTAGTAAAAAATATCACTTTTTGGGGATATGAAATCCAGATTCATCTCTAGTTGATGATGTCCGCTGGATTAATTAACATTTTTTGGTATTTCTCCTCAGTAATAATATTGAGTAAATTCTCAATGCGGTCAATAAACAACACACCATCGAGATGATCATACTCATGTTGAAAAATCCGCGCCACAAAATCAGTTAATTCTTGCTTTTGTAACTTGCCATTGCGGTCAGTATATGATACTTCAATTGCTTGGTATCGTGGTACTAACCCTCGAAGACCAGGAACACTTAAACAACCTTCCCAACCTGGAATCATTTCGGCAGAGTGAGCAATTATGCTCGGGTTAATCATGGCGGTAGGCTCCATCAACGGAGCGTGGGGATACCTGAGATTAGGGCGGGAAGCTACTATAAATAAACGATAGGATGCGGATACTTGAGGCGCTGCAATTCCCACACCATTAGCCTGGCTAACTGTGACAGTCAAGTCGTCAATGAGCTTTTGAATACTTTCATCTTGAGTATTTTCAACCCAAGTAGCCGGTTGGCGGAGTATGGGATCCCCTAGTTGAAGAATTTGTATTAGTTCAGACATAAGCAAGAATTTAACCTTGTCTTCTAGCTGGTAAAGGTGCTGGACTAACTTCTAGTGATATCACCTGTCCATTGCGTTCTACCTGTATTGCTAAAGGAATACCAATTCGGCTATTTTGTACCAGATTTTGTACTTCTTCAATTTTAGTCACAGGTTGGTTATTAATGCTTTGAATTAAATCACCAGATCTGAGTCCTCCCACAGATGCCGGCGATCGCGGTACAATATCAACTAATAAAACACCCTGATCTGCTCTCAAATTCAAGCCATTGCGTGGGTCTCGATTGATACTGGCTTTAATCTCCGGTGTCAAAGTCACCATTTGAATACCTAAATAAGGATGATCCACCCTACCTTTAGCGATTAATTCCTGAGAAATTCTCTCTACTGTATTAATGGGAATAGCAAACCCTAACCCTTGAGCGCCGCGAATAATTGCCGTATTCATACCAATTACCTCCCCGCGGGAATTGAGTAATGGCCCACCAGAGTTACCCGGGTTAATAGCTGCATCAGTTTGGATATAGTCAACCCGCTTATCGCTGGCTCCAATATCACTACTAGAACGCCCGATAGCGCTAAGTATACCAGAGGTAACAGTATTATTTAACCCTAAAGGATTACCAATAGCAATCACAGCTTCTCCTGGGTTTAAGGTATCAGAGTTACCTAGAGGTAAGACTGGCAGATTATTAGCCTCAATTTTGATCACCGCCACATCTGTAACCGGATCTTCCCCTAGCACCTTCCCATCAAAAGTCCTACCATCCTTGAGGGTGACAGTTACAGAATCCGCTCCATCTACAACATGAGAATTAGTGAGAATTTTACCAGAGGAATTAATAATAAATCCAGAGCCGCTACCCCGCTCTACTCGTTGTTGTGAATTGCCAAACCGGCGTAAAAATGGATCCCTGGGTACACCACGAGACTGTACTATTCTAGAGGCATCAATCCGCACTACGCCATCTCCCACTTTTTGTACAACTGCGACAACGAAGTGAGGATTTTCACCCGCTGAGGAGGTAATTACCGGGGTAGTCACAGCCGGACTGCGATCATTTGTGCTTTGGGTCACAACCTGAGACCGAGGATCATTTCTTTGACCATCAAGGGTTTTAGTGGGTGGAAAAGAGCAGCCACCCAGGGACACTAATGCTACCCCAGTCATTAGGATTAACTGAAGCATACAGCTTGATTCTCTCCTGTAGGCACCAACCCAGGTATCAATAATAGCTTGAACTTTCATCTTCATTGTCTTTGTTTCTCCGTTTTAGTCAGTGGGTGGTAGGATATTGCCTACTGGGTATGTCCTGTCAATGATGGCGAATCAAAAGCTCATTTGCCGTCTAGAACTGATCAATACTAAATTAGTGCTTTCTGACCATTAGTAGCAAAGGTGGTAAATAATGGCGATTCCCATTGACAGTCTCTGGACTCAGGTATTACAGCGCTTACAGCTAGAATTATCCCGTCCTACCTTTGAGACTTGGATAAAAACTGCTCACGCGGCGGGATTAGAAAATAACTGCTTGGTAATCATTACTCCTAATCCCTTTGCTCGTAATTGGTTACAAAAATATTACATCAACACCATTGCTAATGTAGTCGAAGATATTTTGGGTCATCAGGTGGATATATACATTACGGAGGCTCAGGGTAATGAAGTCACTGACGGGGAACAAGCAAAATTTACTCGGGAATTACTGACTCAAAGCCAGACTTCTGAAAATGTTCCGCCAAAAATGCAACCCACTACAGACTTAAATTCTAAATATGTATTTTCCCGATTTGTGGTTGGTGCTAATAATCGCATGGCTCACGCTGCTGCTTTGGCTGTGGCGGAATCCCCAGGAAAAGAGTTTAACCCCTTATTTCTATGCGGTGGTGTGGGGTTGGGTAAAACTCACCTGATGCAGGCTATTGGTCATTATCGATATCGCATTTCTCCAGGTTCTAAAATCTTTTATGTTTCCACAGAGCAATTTACTAACGACTTAATTACAGCCATCCGTAATGATAGTATGCAGAGTTTCCGGGAACATTATCGGGCTGCCGATGTGTTGTTAGTCGATGATATTCAGTTTCTTGAGGGTAAGGAGTATACCCAAGAAGAATTTTTTCATACTTTCAATACCTTACATGAGACGGGGAAGCAAGTTGTGATTGCTTCCGACCGCCCTCCTCATCAAATCCCTCAGCTACAAGAGCGTCTGTGTTCCCGGTTTTCTATGGGTTTAATTGCTGATGTACAAACTCCAGATTTAGAAACTAGGATGGCCATTCTCCAGAAAAAGGCTGAATACGAAAATATTCCCCTTTCCAGGGATGTCATTGAGTATATCGCCTCCCATTATACTTCTAATATTCGTGAGTTGGAAGGCGCTTTAATTCGAGCCCTGGCTTATATTTCTATTTCTGGTTTACCTATGACCGTGGAGAATATCACACCAGTTTTAGAACGACAAAGGGAGAACCTCGCCGCTACCCCAGAGGGGATATTATCAGTGATTGCTGATACTTTTGGTATATCCATTGAAGACCTTAAAAGTAACTCCCGGCGACGAGAAATTAGTTGGGCGCGTCAAATCGGGATGTATCTGATGCGCCAACACACTGGTCTGAGTTTACCGAGAATTGGTGAAGAATTTGGTGGTAAAGACCATACAACGGTGATTTATAGTTGTGATAAAATTGCCCAACTGCGAGAAAGCGATCGCACCCTAGCAGCAACCTTGGGTCAATTGAGCGATCGCATCAACATGAATAGCAGAAAACAGCAAAAATAAAGCCCGGAGTCATCAGGATTTAACTCTTAGCCAAAATCCTCTGTCCGGCAAAAAATTGTTTTCCACAACCATTACTGCCATAATTGTTCAGCCGCTTACAAAAAATATTAATGAAAGTATAAGAACTGATTAAAATTAAATTGACTTGCGCAAAAACTTCAGTCAGGTATAATTACCCTGTGGAAAACCCTCCTGGTTTTTCCACAAGTTTTCCACAGATACTAACCTACCAAACCATTATTTCAAATAGCCTCTTAGGGAGTTTTCCACAATTTCCACAATTCATATCAATATTTATGATTTGATGATAAAAATAAACAACCCACAAACACAATCAATCGCGTCTCTACCTACTTCCATCCAGAGCAACCCTGGTTGACAGACGCTCTGATTTCCCACTTACGGAATATTTTTATGAAATTAGTTTGCACCCAAAGCGATCTTAGTACCAACCTCTCACTTGTCAGCCGTGCAGTACCCTCACGCCCAACTCATCCAGTATTAGCCAATATCTTACTCCAAGCAGATGCTCAAACTAACCAAGTCAGTTTAACCGCCTTTGACCTGAGTTTGGGTATCCGTACCAGTTTTAATGCTGAGGTATTAGAAGGAGGAGCCATCGCCCTACCAGCTAAACTACTTGTAGATATCACCTCACGCCTTCCAGAAGGAGAAGTGACCCTAGATGATCAATCAGCCGTAGAATCGGAAACAGCTACCGGAGAAGGCTTAAGTGTCACCCTCACCCCCAAGAGTGGACATTTTCAAGTCCGAGCCATGGGAGCTGAAGAATTCCCCGAACTACCAATTATTGACAACGCTGACCCCATTCAAATTACTACCGCGTCCTTAATTGAAGGATTAAGAGGCTCATTATTTGCTACCAGTAGCGATGAAACTAAGCAAGTATTGACAGGAGTCCATTTAACAGTTAAAGAAGATAGCCTAGAATTTGCTGCTACCGATGGACATCGCCTAGCAGTGGTGGAAACTACTAACGAGCGTCCCCTAGGTGATAATCATCAGCTAGAGGTGACAGTTCCAGCCAGAGCCTTACGGGAACTACAACGGATGTTAGCTCATAATGCTGTGTCCGATGATGCGATCGCCCTATACTTAGATCAAGGTCAAGTTGTATTTGCTTGGCAAAATCAACGCTTAACCAGTCGCACCCTAGATGGTCAATATCCCGCATATCGTCAACTAATTCCCCGCCAATTTGAGCGTCAATTGACCATCGAGCGTAAACAATTAGTTAGCACCTTAGAGCGCATTGCCGTACTCGCAGACCAAAAAAATAATATTGTCAAAGTTAGCATTAACAGCACTGCCCAGGAAATTACCCTATCCTGCGAAGCCCAAGATGTGGGTAGCGGTAGAGAGTCAATACCCGCACAAATATCCGGGGAAGATTTAGAAATTGCTTTTAACATTAGATACTTAATGGAAGGGTTAAAAGAATTACCATCTTCAGAAGTTCAAGTACACCTCAATCAAGCTCTCACCCCAGTAATTTTTACACCCCTAGGAAGTTTAAAAATGACATACCTAGCCATGCCTGTACAACTGAGAAGTTAGCAATAAAAACTGGTTTTGATAAATTCTGGTCTCAAACCTAAATAATTATCAAGTCAAAAGTAGAGAGTTTTAACTGATTTTCTCTCTACTTTTGCTTTGTAATTAAAATTACACCTTTACATTATCAGTAAAGCGAATTTTGAGATAGTCGTCTTCCATCTTCGCCCCTCCTGGTTGTAAAGCTGCCAAGGCTTGGGGCAATACTAAATTACGTCTGTGATTACCGATAGTAATATTTAATTCATCTCCAGTTTTACTGAGTTGAATTTGGCTTTTAGGGATACCAGGTAAATAAAGTTCCAAACTATATTGGTTTTGCTCTTGCACAACCTTAATAGTTGTTTCTTTGTAATATACCTGAGTGGGGTCTTCATCCTTGTAGAGAGTTTCTTTCAACCGTTCTAAAGCTGCTAGTCCGCACATCTCCTCAGAAAATAGCGGCACCTCTTTAACAGGTAGAGGCAGAAAATTATCATGTATTTCCCGGCGATATTCCTCCTGGTTTTCTTTCCAACGTTGGAAAAACGGATCTTGCACTTCCTGGGGAATAATGCGATTAGCTATGACTAAATCTGTAGCCACATTATATAAACTCAGATAAGCATGGGCGCGCAGAGATTCTTTAATCACCATTTTTTCGGGATTAGTTACCAGGCGCACGGAGGTTTGAGTATTATCAGTTAAGACCTTTTCCAGCGCTTCAATTTGCTCATAAAATTCATAAGGTGCATCCATCACCTCTTTATCTGGGAGAGAAAAACCCGCAATTGGTCTAAACAAAGGTTCCACCAGAGGTCGCAGCGCCACGGAGATATTTTGAAATGGCTTGTAAAACCGGCGCATATACCAGCCGCCGACCTCAGGTAAACTCAGCAGACGTAATGCGGTACCAGTAGGGGCTGAGTCGATAATCAAAACATCAAAGTCCCCTTCGTCGTAGTGGCGCTTCATCCTGACTAAGCCAAAAATCTCATCCATACCCGGTAAGATGGCTAATTCTTCGGCTTGAACCCCTTCTAAACCCCTAGCTTGTAACACTTGGGTGATGTAACGCTTCACCGCACCCCAATTTCCTTCTAGTTCTTGCAGCGCGTCGAGTTCCGCACCCCACAAATTCGAGCGAATTTCTCGCGGTGCGTGTCCCATTTCTAAATCGAAACTATCTGCTAGGGAGTGGGCGGGGTCTGTACTCAAAACTAGTGTGCGATAGCCTAGTTCTGCACAACGGAGTCCAGTGGCCGCAGCAACGGAGGTTTTACCTACGCCGCCTTTGCCTGTCATCAAAATTACGCGCATGGATGATTACGTCCTGTTCAGGATTTTTACATTTATTTACATTATCAACTGTTTCGAGAAAATAAATGCTTTCATCGGCTTTGTTTCCCTAACCTTTGACGGCAGGAGATAGGTAAAAATGCTGTTTAATTACATCTATAGGTGAACAGTGCCAATAATCAATGTGGGAAATAATCAGGTTAGCAGAGTTTAGTGTTAATTCACTCCAGCCGGAGATATAAATTCGCGGTTTCCACGGCACTGGTGTATTCCAGCTGAGTGTCCACTCCGTTTTTATGGTGTCTCCTAAAGGTTGAATCTTGTGTACTTCCATATGGGGATTAATAAACCATTTCTGGATGAATTTAATCATCTGCTCATAGCGTTTAACTCCCCGAAATTTAGTTAATGGATCTTGAAAATAAACGTTTTCGGCGTAAATGCTATATGTCTGATTCTCAGGAAATCTTTGATAGTCTTGTTTGAGAATTTCAATTATATCCATGAACTTGTTCAGCTCTATGAAGGCTTTTCTATTCAGGTTTAATCTCAACTTCGTTCCAGAGGCGTTGTAATTGACTCTGCCAAGCTGTTAAAACTTGTTCTCTGTCTTGGGCTGTTTGGTTATTGTCACCTAGTAATCCTTCTGCATAAAAACGTTCTAGGTTTTGCATTGTCCCTTGCAGTGATTGTCCTTGCTGCTTCGCTGTCTGGATGATTTGCCGAATGCGGGTTTCAATCAGACGATTAAAGACGTTATCTAAACCAGCTTGATATAAAGATACTATTCGGCTGATGGCACTGGCAAAATCTTCACTGACCAAAGTTTGACTATTATGTTGATATACTGCCCAAATTACACTATCAAACAAGGCATAACGTACTTCTTGGGTATCATCAAAGTTCGCTTCTAAAAATTGCGCTAAAAATGGTTGGGCTTGTGTTAGTGGGACAATAGGCAGTAAAATTCTTAACCACGTATTATCTTCAGATAGTAGCACCAACAGCCGAAAATTAGGGCTTTCCACCTGCCACGATCCAGGTGCGATCGCTTTAATCTCCTTGCTGCTAAATAATTTTGTCAGCGTCCCTGCAATTTCTTCTGGTGTCATAGTCTGTTTTAAGTCTCTAGTCTCTAGCTTAAGGCTTTGTGAGTATTCACTTGGCTTTTGTGTGGGAACTACTAGAAATATAGTAAATTTGACATTGATGGTGCGCCACTTGAGGTGCTTAAGAAATATATCCACAATCAAGAAAAGCCGTCGTAGAACGACGGGGTTTTCAACCCATTTTTTCGATAAATGGTAAAACTGCTATATAAAACCTAGACAAAGCTAGACTTTACTTTCTACTTCAACGGGAGCATGGGAGCGGTTATCCCTTAGTAGACTTGCACGCCTTAGCCAGACGCGATATTTCTCTTAAGATTTACAAGAAAGACTACCGCTA
>NZ_JAQMUH010000178.1:0-47061 GCF_028331025.1 Anabaenopsis arnoldii
AGGCTTACCGTATAAGGGAAATAATGTTGGTTATTGAAGAAAATGCCTGAATATTCCTTCTTAATCTCTGTTCGGTGTGTTCCCTGTTCCCTGTTCCCTCGAACCAGTTGTTAAATTAGCATAACAAGTACGGTAGAGCCATTATTCATGAGATAGAAAATGAGGTATATGGTTATTTAATTGGTAAGGCTGATCATCTTGGTTGTATTATTCATGCTATTGGTGGAATTGAAGACCATATTCATTTGGTAATTTCTATACCCCCTAAATTATCTATTGCCGAATGTGTGAAAAGTTTAAAGGGAAGTAGCGCTTATTATTACAATCATTTATTCCCCAACTTACCACAAAAATTTATCTGGCAAGAAGGATATGGTATATTTTCCCTGGGTGGTCATCAATTATCCACAGCCATAGATTATGTTAATAATCAAAAAATCCATCATTTAAACAGAACCACAATTTCATTATTAGAACAAGCAACAGATTTAGACCAACCTCCACCCCACCCCAGAACACCATCATCGCCAAACACAAAACCAGTCGGTTAAAAACCGACTTTAGCTTTGAACCAGGGAATTCATTCCCTGGCTCCGGTGTGTGGATAACCAGCGACCACACCTAATGTGTGAACAACGATCGCCCAAATATCCCTTAGCTGGACAATAATATATACAACTTGCACATACCCTGACCCAGAGCGATCGCCCAGGGGTACTTATTCTATCTTATTCTATATTAATATTAAGTAACGGGTGGAAAACTGGGAGCCAAATATGAGTTTAGAAGCTGAATATGACCTAGATTTTTATGCCTGGATTAATAAGAATGTGGAATTATTGCGGCGGGGATGTTTATCAGAAATTGACGCAGAACACATTGCTCAAGAGTTGGAAAGCATGGGAAAGCGCGATCGCCGTCAACTTCGCAGCCGCTTACAGGTTTTAATTATGCACCTGCTCAAATGGCAATATCAGCCGGATAAACAAAGCCAGAGTTGGTTAGCTACCATCGATCATCAACGAGATCAAATAGAAGCTTTACTGCTAGACAGTCCGAGTCTGCGCAGCGATTTAGAGACAGCATTAGTAATAGTTTATCCTAAGTCCGTGCGTGATGCCCATAGAGAAACATCCCTCCCGGAAACAGTATTTCCCCTATCCTGTCCTTTTGCATTAGAAGAAATTCTAGCTCCAGATTTCCTCCCCGGTTCAGAATGTGAGAACTGAGTTTGAGCGATCGCCCTAGGGAATTTATGCTAAAAACAGCGATCGCACCCGGCAATTTATTCTTGGTAATTATACTTGGGAGAGCAAATTACTCCCCCCTGTTGCGGTCTTATGGTGTTCCCTAAAATGACAATTACCTCTTGAAAAGTTATAAAACAACATCTAAAGTTGCTCAGGATTTATCCCCATTGTCTGTAATTTAGCCAGCAATTCCTCCCTTTGTTGGCGCTCCTGTGCCAGTAACAATTCCGCAGCCTCTGCTCTTTGCTGTGCTTGTTGAGCTTCTTGCTGTGCTTGTTGGGCTTCTTGCTGTGCTTGTTGGGCTAATTCACGGGCTGTAGGTAGTAGAACCCCCTCTAAAGTTGCCCAACGCACCCAGACGGCATTGGCTCCCCCAAATTCTCCCGCCCAACGCACTAGGGCTAAACCTAATTTTTGACTGATGAGCCTGTTTTGCTCATCGGGGATGATTGGTTCATATCCATGATCCCTGATGATGAACCCAGCAAACTCATTGGGATTAAAGGGATCATACCAAAAGTATTCTGGTACTCTCAGCCTGTTTTGGTATATTTCTTTTTTGTCTGTCTTGTCTCTGGAAGCAGTGCTAGAGGATAGCAATTCCACTACCACATCTGGACCTTTACCCTCTTCCCAGGTTACCCAGCATTTGCGCTCTCCCTTGGGAACATCTAGCACAGCAAACATATCCGGACCACGAAAATCATGGTTTTTCAATTGATGGGGACTAAAGTAAACAAACATATTACCCCCTACAAAGGCATCTTGATCGCCCAGCCAAGCTGCTAGGGGATCAACTAGTAAGTCCATTTGCAGTTTATGGCGATAGGTTTCCATAGGGATGCCGTCATCATACAGTAATTCATCCTGGGAGGGGGGATTAACAAAATCTGGGGTTGAATCTGGTGTCGATTGATCTAAGTTTAGCAATGTCGATTCACTCATATTTCCTCCGATTGAATCCCGATGCTTACTAATTTAACTAAGATTGATTCGGTTTTGCATATCCAGTACAGCTCCCTTGTGAAGGGAATGGGAGTTGATTTTATTGCTTCCCTTTTTTTCCGGTGTTCCCTGCTCGCCAGTTATCCACATACCACAGCCAGGGGCGATGATTATCCACACAGGGGAACCATTATCGATAGTTATCCACACAGGGGAACCATTTTAGACCAACCTCCACCCCACCCCAAAACACCATAATCACCCAGCACAAAACCAGTCGGGTTTTAACGGAATTACGCCTTTAGCTAGGGAATTTATGCCGTGGATAAATTACAAAAATTATTTAAAGGAGAAATATTTAATGTCTAATAAACACGAATATTACTACGCCAATGCTGACAGCGGACACCATCATAAATATCTGATTAATTCTTTATTAGAAATGATCTATTCTGCTTCCCCCCCCTCAAAAATCAACCAAAACCACGCATTTTAGATATTGGTTGTGGCAATGGGAGTTTAACTAATTTAATCGCACAGCAAGGGTATGAAGTTATCGGAGTGGAAGAGTCTAAATCAGGTGTGCAATTAGCCCAGGAAAAATTTCCTGATTGTCGTTTTATCCAGGGAAGTATATATGATTTACCCTATACAGAAATAGTAGGGGAATTTGATCTTATTATTTCCTGCGAGGTAATTGAACATTTATTTGACCCTAAAGCTATAGTTAGGAATACTAAACAACTACTCAAACCTAATGGGCGGTTAATTTTGACTACACCCTATCATGGTTATTTGAAAAACTTAGCTCTGGCTATCTCTGGAAAAATGGATAAACACTTCACTGTTCTTTGGGATGGTGGACATATCAAGTTTTTTTCTGTGAAAACATTAGAAAATTTATTAACAACAGAGGGGTATACAAATATTGAATTTAAATTTGCAGGTAGAATACCTTACTTGTGGAAATCAATGCTGTGTTCTTCCACACTGGAGGAAGCATATAGCCGCCATGAAACTATAATTTCTCAGTCGGTTTTTAACCGACTTTAGCTTTGAGACTCTTAATTCATTCCCCGGCTCCCCCGTGTAAATAACTATCAATTATGGTTCCCGCGTGTGGATAACGATCGCCCAAATATCCCTTAGTTGTGCAATAATATATACAACATGCACATACCCTAACCCAGAGCGATCGCCCTAGGGAATTAATGCTAGAAAGAGCGATCGCCTTCCGCCACTTATCCTTGATAATTATACTTGGGACAGCTTAAATTTACCCCAACTATGCTACAACAAATTACCCCCCTCATCCTCACCTATAACGAAGCACCCAACATTCAGCGCACCCTAGAAAAACTCACCTGGGCAAAAACAATTATTGTCATTGACAGTTACAGCACAGATGAAACCTTAGAAATTCTCTCAACTTATCCCCAAATCACCGTATTTAAACGTAAATTTGATTCCTTTGCAAGTCAATGCAATTATGGCTTACAGCAAGTTAAATCAGAATGGGTTTTGTCTCTGGATGCTGATTATATCTTAACCGATGAACTAATTAGGGAAATTAATAATTTACCTCTAGATACTACCATTGACGGCTACTTTGCTAGATTTAAATATTGTGTATTTGGTAAACCTTTAAGAGGTACTCTACTTCCACCCCGCCAGGTATTGTACAGAATAGAAAAAGCAAATTATCGAGATGATGGACACGCTCATCGGGTTTTAGTAGAGGGTAACTCTAGTCAACTAATAGGATACATTCACCACGACGATCGCAAACCATTAAATCGCTGGTTATGGGCGCAACAACGTTACATGGTGATTGAAACCAAAAAACTCCTAGAAACCCCCAATCATGAACTGAGTTTAGGCGATCGCCTTCGTAAACTAAAAATTATTGCACCATTGATCATACTCTTTTATTGCCTGATTATCAAAGGTGGTATTTTAGATGGTAGATATGGTTTATATTACGCATTGCAGCGAGTATTGGCAGAAATTCTGCTCAGTATAAATTTAATAGAGGCTAGTTTTAATCAAAGGGATAAATAATCAATTCTGGGTAACAATCAAAGATAATATTTGCTTATTTTCTCTACATCAGCTACATAGTTGATAATTATGGTGACCGTTATAGATAACCACCAACCATACCTAATGTGTAGATAATCATCTGTGATACAATACATCAGCAGCCATTGCTTAAAACCATGACGGTTACACAACACGATCCCTTACACAGGTTACCCCCAGTGAGATGGGAAAAACTACCCGCGGATTTTCCCCTACCAGATGAACCTGTGGAAAGTAATCTTCAACCCCTCCTGGCTGCAGCTTTGCGAGAATCTTTAGAACTGGCTGGATTAATCTTAGAATCCATGCTCATTGCTTCCAATTTTGGGCTATGCGCCACAGTGGGCGACAAAACCATCGTCAAAGCCCCCGACTGGGTTTATATACCTGTAGCTCATCCCCTCCCAGAGGGGGAAGTCCGCCGCAGTTATACCCCCCACGCCGAAGGGGAACCACCAGCCATTGTGATGGAATTTATATCCGCTACAGAGGGGGGAGAATATTCTATTAATCCCCATTATCCCTATGGTAAATGGTATTTTTATGAACAAATTTTAAAAGTCCCTGTATATGTGATCTTCCATCCTCAAACCGGAACCTTAGATGTTTATCATTTAACAGACGGTAAATACCAGCAACAATCCCCAGATGAACAGGGAAGATTTTACTTGGTAACTTTAAACCTGTTTTTGGGTGTATGGAGAGGTAAAAAGGCAGAAATGGTAACCTTTTGGTTGCGCTGGTGGGATGAATCCGGTAATTTGCTTCTTTGGGGTTCTGAATTATTAGAACAAGAACGCCAAAGGGCTGAACAAGCGGAAGAAAAAGCCGCTAAATTAGCCGCCAGACTGCAAGAAATGGGGATTAATCCCGAAGAAATTTAAGGCGCGGAAATACCTCCTATTGTGGATGGTCTCAAGTCCTACCAGAACCAGCTTTAACTCTCAATTTCCTTATTCCAAGCATGCGATTAGATAACTACACCCTCGGTAACTATACCCCCGGTGCTCCCTATTGGCAACAACTGTGCTGGTACTTCCTCGGTTCACCTCTATTTGAAAGTTCTTGGTTACCCATTTCATCGGTCAAAGTGCAGATACTCCGCATTTTTGGAGCTACTATTGGTCAAGGTGTACGCCTAAAACCAAAAGTGCGGGTAAAATTTCCTTGGCGGTTAACTGTCGGTGATTATGTCTGGATTGGTGAAAATGCTTGGATAGATAACCTAGCTCATGTGACTATAGAAAGTCATGCTTGCATATCTCAAGATGTCTATCTTTGCACAGGTAATCATGACTGGAATCACCCTGATTTTGAATTAAAAATTGCCCCAATTTATATTGAGGAAAGTAGTTGGATTGCTGCTAAGTCAATAATTGGCCCTGGGGTGACTGTCGGTAAAGGTGCTGTATTAACTCTGGGTGGAGTAGCTGTTAAATCATTAGCATCAATGACTATTTATGCAGGAAATCCCGCACAAGCCATTAAGCCCAGAAAGTTATATTATTAAGGCTTGACGCGAAATGCTCAAGTATTTTTATCTACCAGCACCCAATATATATAATATTACCACCTAATTGACTGATTGATGCTCACTATTGGTCAAAATCCTCCCACCTTTCACCCCTTGCACAAAAGACATCACCCATTGTAAATATTCCTCACCAGCAACAATCGCCGTATTATCATGCTCCGCACTGGGGACTAACAGCAGTTTTTTCGGTTCGGGAGCCGCGTGATAAAGCTTTTGGCTCATGAAAGATGGTACACTTGTATCAGCCATGCCATGAATAAATAACACTGGTATTTTTAACTGGGGTACTTTGTTGATGGATTCAAAGCGCTGGGTTAAAATTAAGTTCACCGGGAACATCCAAAATAAATTCCTGTAATCCACCATATCCCGGATAGAGGTAAAGGAACTTTCCACAATCAACCCCGCTGCTTGTGGCTGTTTGAGTCCCAAATCAATGGCGATCGCACCCCCCAGAGAATGCCCATAAATAAATATTTTACCTGGTACAATTTGCTTCTCATTTACCAAGTAATTCCACGCAACATAGGCATCTTCATAAACCCGCTTTTCGTTAGGAAAATCACCTTCACTCAGACCATACCCCCGATAATCAATCAGCAGCACAGAAAAACCCAGTTGATGCAACCGACGAGCATGACCAACATTAGCGCCAACATTGATGGCGTTACCATGGAGATACAGCAACACATTAGCGTTTGGTTCTGGGGATGGAATCCACCAACCATGAATTAGTTCTGTCTTTCCATTCCTAACTTTTACAGGTAACCAGACATCCTCATAGGGGAGGTTAAAAATCTCTGGTGTTCTTTCAATCACAGCGGAAGGAAAGAAAATTAACCGCTGCTGTCTGACAAACAGAAATAGACAGATGGCAAAATAGCCAATGACAACAATTATTTCTACCGTCAATAGTAGTTTGAAACTTAATTGCATTGAAAATTGCCGTTTGTTAAGATATATATATTTTAACAAATATTTTTCACACTCTACCCCGCCATCAGGAGGAAGCTTAAAACTACCCACCCTCAAATAGTTATAGGGTGGGGTTTTGCGCCTAGAGTTGAGGCTGATTTACTAGCCAATTAGTCGATTGCTCATAAGCATAAGCCACTTGAAATAGTTGCTCTTCTCCGAGTACCCGGCCAATCAGCTGCAACCCAATGGGTAGTCCCTGGTCATCAAAACCACAAGGTACACTTAAACCCGGTAACCCTGCAAGATTTACAGGGATAGTCATCAGATCATTCAAGTACATACTTAGGGGGTCGCTAATTTTCTCCCCTGCTTTAAATGCTGTGGTGGGAGCAGTAGGACAAACTAACACATCAACCTGCTCAAAGGCATTTTCAAAGTCTTGTTTAATCAAAGTTCTGACTTTTTGCGCTTTGAGATAGTATGCGTCATAGTAGCCAGCAGACAAAGCATAAGTACCAATCATAATCCGCCGTTTCACTTCTGGACCAAAACCAGTGGAACGGGTGCGAGTATACATAGATAGCAGATTATCTGCATCTTCAGCCCGGAAGCCATACTTTACACCATCGTAGCGAGCCAGATTAGCTGATGCTTCAGAGGGGGCAATAATATAGTAGCTAGGTACACCATAGCGGAAGTTGGGACAGGAAATAATCGAAATCTCCGCCCCCAAACTCTTTAATTGCTCTATGGCTTGACTGACCGCCTTTTCTACCACAGCATCTAAACCATCAGCCATGGTCTCTTTAATCACCCCAATTCGCAGCTTTCGGGCTTTGAAATCTGGTGTTAGATTGGCGGTGTAGTTGGGGATTTCAACTTTCAGGCTAGTAGAGTCTTTGGAATCGTAACCAGCGATCGCATTCAATACAATAGCAGTATCTTCTACCGTCCGTCCCAAAGGACCAACCTGATCCAAAGATGAGGCGTAAGCTATCACACCATAGCGAGACACCAGTCCATAAGTTGGTTTTATCCCCACCACACCACAAAAAGATGCCGGTTGGCGAATAGAACCGCCCGTATCAGTCCCCAGAGATGCAACACATTGATCAGCCGCTACCGCCGCCGCCGAACCCCCAGAAGAACCACCTGGAACCCTTGATAAATCCCAAGGATTATTAGTAAGTTGGTAGGCAGAGTTCTCAGTAGAACTACCCATACCAAACTCATCTAAATTCGTTTTACCAATCAGTACCGCCCCCGCATCAATCAGTTTTTGTGTCACTGTTGATTCATAAGGCGGGACAAAATTTTCTAAAATTCGAGAAGCGCAAGTAGTGGGAACTCCCTGGGTACACAAATTATCTTTAATCCCTATGGGAATCCCGGCTAGGAGTCCTATTTCTTCCCCAGCGGCGATTTTCGCATCCACAGCACGAGCCTGTTCTAACGCCTTTTCTGTGGTGACGTGCAAGAAACTGTGTAATTTCGGTTCTAATGCTTGAATACGCTCTAAGGCTTTTTGGGTAATTTCAACAGCAGAACATTCTTTTTTAATTAACTGTTCGTGCAACTCGCGGATGGATGCCATGATTGCTCTCTTTGTGACTCAAGTCATTGATTTTAGTACATTTTCCAGGTTAATGGATATTGGGTTGGAACAAGTAGGACAAATCTCTAGTCTGGTTTGAGTGGATACCAGGAAAATTTAGCTGGTTTTCCGGAATTGTCCCCGCTGTGGTGGTAAGGAGAAATAGTATAACTATTTATACAGAAATTCTCTACATTGTCGGTGAAAATATCTTTAACTGCCTTAATGAACACCCCCGGTTATTTTAACCGGTTTTTTTTTGCGATCGCCTTCTCCAGGCAGAAACACCGTGCCAAAATATTCATTAAATTAGATAAACACCTTTAACATCAGTTTATGACTTCTCTTGCAGCCTCAGTTAACGATTTAGTACTAGTTGCTGGTGCTACTGGTGGCGTGGGTCAACTGGTCACCGCCAACTTGCTGCAAAAGGGTATGAAGGTTCGTCTTCTCACCCGCAACGCTGCCCAAGCCACAAAAATGTTTAATCAACAAGTAGAAATTGCTGTGGGTGATATCCGCGATCTAACCACCCTCCCCCCAGCTATGCAAGATATTAACTACATTATCTGCTGTACTGGCACAACTGCCTTCCCCTCCCAGAGATGGGAATTTGACCCACCACCTAACTTACTAGAATGGGGAAGGATATTGATTGATGCTGAATATAGAAATACCAGAGCCAAAAATCACCCAGTCAAAGTAGATGCTGAAGGCGTCAGCAACTTAGTATCAGCAGCACCACCCCTTCTCAAACGCTTCGTCTTCGTCTCTTCTGTGGGAGTTGACCGTAAAGACCAGCCACCTTTTAATATTCTCAATGCCTTTGGTGTACTTGATGCCAAGCAGAAGGGAGAGCAAGCCATCATCACATCTAGATTACCTTACACTATTATCCGTCCGGGACGCTTGATTGATGGCCCCTATACATCCTATGACCTCAACACCTTACTAAAAGCTCAGACCGGAGGTAAACAAGGGGTAGTAGTTGAGACTGGTGATTACTTAGCAGGAGACGCTAGCCGCATTGACGTGGCTGCCGCTTGTGTAGAATCTCTTTTTTACCCAGGTACAGCCAACCAAGCCTTTAGTTTAGTTAACAAAGGCACACGACCATATGTAATTAACTGGGAAACAATTTTCGCCCAACTCAGTCAATAGTTGGTTCTATGTAAAGATGTACAACATTTCATCTACTATTATCTCAGTACTTAAATTAATTAGTAATTAGCATCACATTTATTAATACAAGTAATTGGAAATACTCATGACCATGAGCATTTAGATTTGCTAAGGTAGTCTTAACATATTGAAAAATTGAGCTAGTAAAGCTAAAAAAATAACTACTCACAGTTTCAAGTGCTGGCGGTGTTGTTTATCTATCAACAATCAAGTATTTTCATTGATAAAAGCTTATGGTTGTAAATTTTGCTAGGACATCTACTAGTGCAAATATTCTCAGGCAAGTCTTCCAAGGTGTTGATGCCTACAGCTGTCCCCAGTTATTCAATTTTCATATGCATACCGTCCACTCAGATGGAAGGTTGCAACCAACTACATTGATAGAACAGGCCATCGCTATTGGACTAGAAGGATTGGCAATTACAGATCACCATACTATAGATGGGTATTATGTAGCACAAGCCTATTTAGAAAAAGTCCGGGAATATAGCCGTGAAAATACTCCCTATCTCTGGAGTGGGGTAGAAATTAATGCTAACCTTCTGGATGTAGAAGTTCACATTTTGGCTTACGCCTTTGAGCCAGAACATCCTAGTATGAAACCCTATGTGCAGAAAAAACCGGCTGTAGGCTTAGAATATCAAGCAGACAAGATAATTGAATCCATCCACGCAGCTGGAGGATTGGCAGTTTTAGCCCATCCAGCTCGTTACAAGCGATCACATGCTGAATTAATTCCAGCTGCGGCAGCACGGGGAATTGACGGTGTGGAAACTTTCTACGCTTACAACAACCCCAAACCTTGGAAACCCAGCCCTGTGGAAACACTACAGGTACAACACTTAGCGGCTGAATATCAGCTCTTGAATACCTGTGGCACTGATACCCACGGATTAAATCTGCTACAACGGCTGTAGATATGCCCTTTGAGGACAAATCTATGTTTAATTTCAGGAGAATATTGGTTGAAATCGCTACTGAGAATAAAAATTAACACTCTCTATCAGCACCAGTTTACTCCTTCCCCATACTGTTAAACTGAGGGGAGCAAAACACTTTTGATAGTCTAAAACGATGCAAGCATCTGCTAATTTTGACTTTGAGGACGATAGATTTAACGCCCCTCCTTCTCAAATCATCCCCTGGTGTCAGATGATTAATCCTCGCCATGGTATGGATGGTATGCAGCCCCATGGATTGGCAATTAAATTAGATAATGCTACAGCTGTAGGCTTTCAGCCCGATGAAAATTGGCAACAGGTAGAGCATGAGTTTAGCTCTGGAGTAGAAACAGTTTTTATCAGCAATGCTCCCAGATTAGTTATAGTGCGCCGGGGACCTTTATCTGTTAAAGACCGGGAAACTGGTCATAAACTTGGTACTCTTAAAGAAAATTATGATGCTTTCTTAGCAGACAAGCTTAAATTTAAAACCTTTACTCGCCACCTCATTTACTTGGTAGGGGAAAATAAAAAGTTTCTCCACGAATCTCCATTACAATTAACTCTCAGCGGTGTAGCGGGAGCAAGTTTCAGCAAAAGTTACTGCGAATTTCAGCAAGGAAGAGTCATCGGTGGATTCATAGCTGAATTGGAAAGGGCTTATGCTGTATATCGCCAGCAACCTTTATCAGCAAAAGGTCCATTATTTCACGCCCATGGGATTTTTTGCCCTATCATTGAGTGTGAAGAAAGAGGGATTGAACCCAATACTGTCATGGTGGCTTCAACGGTGGACTACAAGCATCCCACAGTGGGAACATTAACTCAATACCTGATTGCTTCCGATTCTCCTGAGTCAGTAATGATCTGCAAGACCTTTGAAGAACACAAAGAGTTTGGTAAGGAATCTATTAAAGTAGAAGCACCCAAAATGGCAGCAGTTGGGATTTCTAGTTCTTATCTTTACGCAGATGAAGATGATTATCCACCATATTAGAAACTGAGGAGTACACAGCCGGATTAATGGGGACTGCAGGAAAGATGATAACTTTCTCATCATCAGTGGCCAATCCCCAATTCCCCCTCCCTACCTTTTCAGGAGTAAGTAATATAGTGAACCGTTCCCACCTGTAACACCAGCGCGATCGCCCGCTACTTGACCAGACCCCATGAAATAATCCACCCTTCCTGGTCCTCTAATGGCGCTCCCTGTATCCTGATCCAGAACAAAGCGGTTCACGGTGCGATATTCCATCTGGCCATTGCTACCCACATATGGAAGTGAAGTATGAATCAGTGCTAATGCCCCCGCAGGCATGAGAGACTTATCTGTAGCAATAGAACGCTCCGCCGTAACTGGGACATTAATACTACCAGTAGCTGGTCTACCAGGGTTTTCTTGGAAAAAGACAAATCTTTCCCAGCGGGGTAGATAATTATTCATTTCCTGGGGGTAATTGCGGAAAAAGTTAATTATACCCGGCATATTCAATTGATTTGCCGCCAACTTGCCATCTTTAGACAATTGGCGACCGATACTTGTCCAGGGATAATCTGTTCCCCCCGCAAAGCCTACAGATGTTCTAGTACCCTCATCAGTTAACTCAATTTGGGCAGAACCTTGGATATGTACCATGTATGCTTCCCAGCGATCGCGGAACCAGAGTATTTCTAACCCGCGTAACCGGCTTCTTTCCCCTAATAAACCATCCTCACCCTCCAAATCAACTCGTTTCGGGTGAGGTTGAGGCCATTGATCAAAATCTGGTGGTCTGCGATATAAGGGATACCTATATTCTCCAGTCCTTACCCGGCTAGCATAATAAACAGGTTCATAATAAGCGGTAAATTTAACAGTACCCCTGCCATCATTGCCCACAGAACGGTAAAAGTCAAACTCTCTACGGACAGCAACTTGTAGTTCAGCGGTAGAGTTGGAACTGACCAATAGCTGGCGGAAACGAATCAAACTCCGACGCACCCGATCATGGGTTATTCCCCGAACCGGATAGTTTTGATAGGCCGCTATAGCACTCCTTTTCTCCAGATAACTCAAACTATGATCAATAGCAGCCAACAAAGCCGGGCGATCTCCTAAGGGTAAACTAGGATTACCCCCTGGAAAAAGTTGCTCATCCCAACCCAACCAACCAACCCTTGGGGTGCGGTCTGTTTCCACCCGAAAGAGTCTGAGTGGCGGTTGTACCCGAGACGGTGTGGAAACCTGAGCCACAGCTGACCACATACTACTTACACAGACAATTCCCCAACTCAAGGAGACCAAAGCAAGACTTTTTTTAATCATCTAAAAATCTCCCAGACTTCGGTAACAGGGGACTCTAAATAGAAAATCCCATCATGGGAAACCCTGAGTACACGGGAGCCAAAACAGCTTTTCGGCATAATTCTCTCTTAACTACCTTCACTCTAGACGGGCTAAATTTTTAGCAGTTCCCCGAAAATTCCAGCCAAAAAATAGCATAATTGCCATTCTCACGCCAAAGGTAGGACACCCAGCGATGATTTTCCACTAATGCTGTTGAGGCCCCTTAGCATCACATTCTTTATTCAAGCAACGCTCTAAAAGTCCAATGCGCCACCTATAGGCAAAACGACGGGGATTCAGTTCTAATTGATAATTACGACTAAATAATGGTTGATTCAAATATTGCCAAAAAGGAAATTTAATCTTGTTGTGTGGTGCAGACATAGGAGCAAATAATATAAAAGCGTTGTAGTAGAGTGGTTAACGGGTTGTGTGAGAACTACTGGATAGTGATTTCCTAGCTTAAGATGACATGATACATATTCAATTGTCTTGGTGGCAATTGCGGAATCTTACCTCAATATTTATGTCAGATTTGTTAGACTGGCCATGAGTCCAAAAGTTCCAGGTTCAAAATGCTCTTGTAGTTCTAGATACCCTATGGGCTAGAAACTAGAAAAGTTTTTGCTAAATGTCAGAGCAATTAAGCGAATATCTAACTATACAAGAAGACTCCCGCCAAACTTGAGAGGATGACAGGAGTCTGACAGTAGAGATTTACAGACCATTTCCAGACATTAATATCTGTACTTCATGTACTCGAAAAGTTCTGGCTCTGGCAAAACTTCTAATAGTGAGTCCCAGTTTTACGATGGTTGATGGCAGTCACACCATCAGGTTTGATTAACTTACCATTGTCAACAGTTGCGTAAATTACCCAATGATCCCCACATTCCATGCGTTCCTGGACGGAGCATTCTAGATAAGCTAGGGCATCGGTGAGAATCTTACAGCCATTATCTGCAACTGTGGTGCTAAAGTTGGCAAATCTGTCTTCTCCAGGGGCAAAATTTTTGCGGAAATGCTTCGTGTACTCTAAATGATGGCCTTCCTCCAGGATATTCAAAGCAAATTTACTACCTGGATACATTAGAGATTCTATAGCTCGGTCCTTGGCGATCGCCACAGTCAGACCAGGTGGATTGAAGGTAGCTTGTGAAATCCAAGAGCCTAACATCCCAGTAGAGACATCACCTTGTTGAGCGCAGAGAACACAAACTGAACCAACAATTCTACCGACAGCTTGCTCCAAAGGGGTAGCAGCTTGTTGGGGTAACCGGATTTTTTGAGATTTTTTCAAGGTTTGAGCAAAGTCTGTACCAACTTCTTCACAGAATTTGAGCGTAACATCATCAGGTTTAAACTTAACTTTGAAAGTATCAAAGCCAAAGCGATAACCAGCATCGCGAAGTTTACCTTCAATCAAATCAAATGCTTCACCACTCCAACCGTAGGAGCCAAAAACCCCTGCGAGTTTATGACTATTACCCACGGTGAGGACGATTCCCAAAGCAGTGTGAATAGGTGTGGGAGCATGACCGCCGATAGTGGGGGAACCAATCACAAAACCATCACACTGTTGTATAGCAGTGCGGATTTCATCAGGGGTAGCAAATTCGCAGTTAATTGATTGCACTGCTGCGCCGCCTTTAGTCAGTCCCAAAGCCATAGCTTGAGCTAAAATTGCTGTATTTCCGTAAGCTGAGGCATAAAGTAGAGCCACAGAGATATCACGGTGTTTTTGAGCATTGCTCCATTGTGCATAGGCGTTGGTTAGTTCCATTAATCCGGTACGTACCAATGGGCCGTTACCCGGAGCATACATTCTCACATGCAAATCAGATATTTTCTCCAAAGCTGCTTCTACGTGTTGAGCTTGAGGAGCCATTAAACAGTTGTAGTAGTAGCGCTGGTCTTCTTGTAATGCTTCGGGTTGGTCATCAAACACCTCATCCCCACAGATATGAGAGCCAAATAGCTTATCTGTGTAGAGGATTTGGGTTTGCTGGTCGTAGGTACAAAGTCCTTCTGGCCAGCGCGGACTGGGAATAGGTAGAAATTTTAAAACGTGACCCTTACCTAAATCAAGGGTTTTTTTCCCCCGCATGACTAGAATTTCTAGCGCGTTGTCTGGGAAAGCATGACGCAAATTAGCAGCACCCAAGAGAGAACAAACAAATGTTACCTGGGGTGCTAGTTGTAGAAGCGCCTTGAGAGTTGGCAGGCGATTGGGGCTAAAATGACCTAAAATTATGTAATCCAACTCTTTCAAGTTCAGGGTCTGCTGCAACGCCTCTAAATAAAGTTCCGTGAAGGTTTCGGCAGGGGGGTCAATAATTGCGGTTTTATCACCTTCAATTAAATAACAATTGGAGGTAGTGCCTCTTTCTCTTGCGTATTCAATTTCAAACCGCAGGCGTGACCAACTACGCGCTCTAATAAATGTGGTGTTTGTAGCGACGGGGATAACTTGTACGTCACGGGGTTTGGAATTGCTCATAGATTTTTGCCAAAAATAAGAGGATGTTTTAAAAGGGGGGGAAATACTTAATACCTATTCCCCATTCCCTAATTAGTAGTAGTTACCTACCTTGCGATGGCGAACTGCTGTGAGTGCATCAGATTTAGAAACACGACCTTCTTGAACTGTGCAGTATAAGAGCCAGTGGTCGCTGCACTCCATGCTCTTTTGGACTTCACATTCCATGTATGCTAGAGCATCGGTGAGGATGGGAGAGCCGTTTTTAGCGGTTTGGGTTTTCACCCCAGCAAATCTGTCAGCACCGGGAAGTAAGCGCTTGAGAAATTGCTTTTTCAGTTCTTGATAATTTCCTTCTTCTAGGACGTTGAGGACGAAATGATCCCCTACTCGCATTAAGGAGTCAATGGCGCGGTCTTTAGCTACTGCTATGGTGAATCCTAAAGGTTGTAGGCTGGCTTGGGCTACCCAGGAGGCTAACATGGCACTTTTAACATCACCTTTTTGCGTGGTGACAATATACAGTCCGTTGCTAATCCGCCCCAGGGCTTTTTCCATGTTGACATCAAGGGCTTTGATTTGCTTGATGTTGCGTTCGCGCATCAGTAATTGTCCCAGGTCTATACCGGCTTCTTGGCATAGATGGAATGTTACATCTGTGGGAGATTGTTTAATGCGAATAGCAGGGAAGGCTTCTTTAACACCCAGGTCGATAAATTTCCGCCGCAGGGTATCAATCGGTTCGTCGTCACCGCCGTAACATTCAAATAAACCTACTAGTTGTTTGTTTGTGACTACGGATAATAGTGAACTTATACCGGCTTGTGCTGCTACAGCAGTGGATGGGGGCATACCGATGATCAATCCCGTGGCTCTACCTGCTAGCTCTTGAATTTCTTGGGGTTCGGCTGTGCCTAGGTCAATGACTTCTATTCCCACTCCTGTTTTTTGGATACCTTCAGCTATGGCTAAACCTAGCTCATCGCTATATCCATACTGGGAAACATAAAATAAGCCAACTGTGGTTTCTGTTTTAGCTTGTCTTTGGCTCCAAGTTTGGTAGCAATCAGTTAATATATCTAAGTGATGGTACAGTATTGGCCCGTGACCATTGGCGATCATGTTAATTTTTCCCAGTTCCCCCATTCTCTTCATGGCGTTTAGTAGAGAACGGGCATTGGGACCCATGAGGCAGTCATAGTAAAATCTAAAGTCTGGTTCAATCGCTTCTAAGTCTTCGTCAAAGGTGCGATCGTCACAGAAGTGCATCCCAAATGCATCACAGGTGAACAGGGTTTCGGTTTTGCGATCATAGCTGAAGATTGTATCTGGCCAGTGCAGATTGGGCGCACTCACAAATTCTATTTCGTGTCCTTTGCCAATATTAATCCGATCGCCACTTTTAACGATGCGCTTGGAAAATGGCTCGTGTACTAAACCTTCTAAAAACTGTAGGGCAATTTTTGAGGCTAATACTGTGGCTCTGGGTGCTAACTGCAATACATCTTCTACTAGACCGCTATGGTCTGGTTCTGTGTGGCTAACTATTATGTAATCGATTGTCTTGGGGTTAACAAGACTTTTGAGTGTGTCTAAATATAGTTGACGAAACTTCTGGTGGGAAGTATCAATCAAAATTGTCTGCTCACCCCTAATTAGATATGAGTTGTATGTCGTACCGTTTTGCAGTCCGAATTCGATATCGAAGCGATCGCGGTCCCAATCAAGAGAGCGAATCGCCGTTGTGTTAGGGGCAATTTCTACAGTCTGTATACTTAGTCTATGCTGTACGTTCTCTGCGATCGCTACCATTATTCGTCTCCGAGCGCAAATTTTGAGTATTCTTTTCTGCACTCATTGTCCCTTGAATCTATTTTTAAAGTTGTAATCAAGTTGCTATTTTATAAAATCTAATTTGTAGTGATTATTGCGATTTTTTTCCTTGATTTTTGGGGGGGGTGATTTCTTCTTTTTTCCGCCGATTAACGCCAAGTTATCAGGCTTTTTAATAGGAGGTTAATTCCAGTTTTTGTAGTAAAATTTATTTGTTTTCTGGGTGGTTTCACAGGTTAAATTTATGACTGAACAAAAGGGGAAGGTTTATCTGGTGGGTGCTGGACCTGGAGATGTGGCATATCTGACGGTAAAGGCTTACAATCTTCTGGCTATGGCTGAGGTGTTAGTCTACGATGCTCTGGTAAATCAGCAATTATTACAGTATGTCAGACCTGATTGTCTGTGCCTAGATGTTGGTAAACGTGGTGGTCAACCTAGCACACCCCAAGGGGAAATTAATCAATTACTGGTTGACTATTGTTTGCAAGGTAAACAGGTGGTACGATTAAAATCTGGGGATCCGTTGATTTTTGGTCGCTGTACCCCGGAAATTACAGCTTTGCAAGCTCAGTATTGTGAGTTTGAAGTCATACCAGGAATTTCTTCGGCCTTAGCTGCTCCTTTAATGGCTGGGATTCCTTTGACTGATGCTGTACTTAGTCGTTGTTTTGCTGTCCTCACAGCCCATGAACCAGATGTTTTAGATTGGGAAGCTTTATCTAGATTGGACACTCTGGTAATATTGATGGGGGGAACTCATCTAGCTGAGATTATACATCAACTCATCAGGCAAGGTCGATCACCCTATACCCCTATTGCTATTATTCGTTGGGCGGGAACTCCTGATCAACAAGTTTGGGTAGGAGAACTGAAAAATATTCTCACGCAAACCCAGGGCGTTTATCTCTCCCCGGTGGTAATTGTGATTGGGGAAGTTGTAAAATTACGTAATTACCTACAACCTCAGAGAATATCCTTAAAAGATCAAGCTTTTGACTCTCCACCTATGTTAAATAATTCCCCCCTCACAGGTAAAACTATTCTGGTGACTCGTTCCGCTGGGCAATCGAGCCAATTTAGCGATGGCCTCTCGGCATTGGGTGCGACTGTGATTTCCATGCCTACTTTAGAAATTGTCCCCCCTTCCAGTTGGTCAGGTTTAGACCGGGCGATCGCTAATTTGACAGATTTTCACTGGTTAATTCTTACTTCTACCAATGGGGTAGACTACTTTTTTACCAGATTATTCGCCCAAGGTCAAGATGTTCGTGCTCTAAGTAGCATTAAAATTGCTGTGGTGGGTGAAAAAACAGCCCAAAGTCTGCAACAACGGGGACTTAAACCAGATTTGATTCCCCCTAATTTTGTCGCTGATGCTTTGGTGGCTCATTTCCCCGAATCACTACAGGGTCAAAAGGTGTTATTTCCCAGAGTAGAAAGCGGCGGAAGGGATGTTTTAGTTGCCGAATTAACTGCTCAAGGTGCGGTAGTTGTAGAAGTAGCTGCATATCAATCTCGCTGCCCCACAAGTATACCAGAGTCAGCAAAATTAGCCTTGCAAAATCGGACTGTAGATATAATTACCTTTGCTAGTTCTAAAACTGTCAAGTTCTTCTGTCAACTCTTACAAGAGGTATTTGCCGATAACCGTGACATCAGCCATATTTTAGCAGATGTTTGTATTGCTTCTATAGGTCCGGAAACATCAAAAACCTGCCAATCCTTATTAGGGCGTGTCGATGTTGAGGCTGAGGAATATACTTTAGATGGTTTAACCCAAGCAGTAGTTAAATGGGTGAAAAGTCGTTAACGTAGCAGGGGATTTGAGTAATTGACAATTACTTGTTAGGCGCATCTTAAGATTGTATATATTGCTTGATTTATAATAGAAAAAAATACCTGCAGGAGGAAAATCAATCAGTGGTGACAAGGCGGATGACTTTCAGGCTATACCCAAATAAGCAGATAGAACAGTCTTTGAGGTATCACCGAAAGCTTCACAAAGACCTTTTTAACGCTGCTGTATATAACAGATTTACTCAATATCAAAAATTCAACCATAAGGTTGATTATTTTGAGCAACAAAATTGCTTACCTGCATTCAAAGAAGTGTGGACAGAGTATAAGGAAATTAACTCTCAAGCTCTGCAAGCCACATTAAAACGGGTAGATTATGCTTTTGAACGTTGGTTCAAAGGTTTAGGTAAACGTCCTAAATTCAAATCGATTCGACATTATTCAGGTTGGACATATCCCGCTAAATCTGGGTATTCAGTAGAATCCCATGGCGAAAATGGGTATTTGAACCTGTCTAAAATTGGACGTATTCAGATGCGGGGTAAAGCTAAATATTGGGGAACTCCCACTACTTGTACTATCGTTTATCGTCATGGTAAATGGTACGCATCGATCACTGTAGATGTTTTAGACCAAGTTCTCAAGCCAGAAATTTTACCAACTGGTGCTGTTGGGATAGATTTAGGTTGTAATGCAGCATTGTCAATTACTGATGGTCAGAATCATCAACAGATTGAGGCTCCTAAGTTTTTGAGAACCGCTGAACATCAAATCAAGAAAGCATCCAAGGATAAAAGACAAAAACGCGCACCAAATAGAACCAAAAAAATTCAGGCTTCTAGGAGATGGAAAACAGCCCAAGCAAAGGTTAGTAAACTAATTCGTCAAGTTGCTAACCAGCGCCAAAATTGGGTACATCAAGTTGCAACAGACATTGTACGCGGTAATAGCTTCGTTGTCACTGAGAAACTAGAAGTCAAGAACATGACCAGTAAGGCTAAAAAAGGCAAGGGTAAGAAACAAAAAGCAGGTTTGAATAAGTCAATACTAGATGTTAGTTTTGGGATGCTTCGCAGTACCATCAAGTACAAAGTTGAGCAGATTGGTGGTGTATTTGTAGAAGTTCCCACCAAGAAAGTAAAACCTAGCCAAACCTGTCCTAAATGCGGTCATCAACACAAGAAAACACTTGATATGAGAGTGCATAATTGTGGTGTTTGTGGTTATACACAAGACCGCGACATCGCCGCAGCAGAAGTAATGCTTTACTGGGCAAAAGGCATTCTACCGGAGTCAGGAACTGGCTTCGTAGTCGCAGAGTCGTCTAGCTCTACTACATCTACCAGTAAGCGCAAGCAAGCTGGATCGATGCGGCAACTAGGGGCAAAGAAGCGACAAAAATCTACAGAAGGTTTTGCTAAAAACGAACTGAGGGATGTAGAAACCCACAGTTCAGGCGAAGCCAACTGTGGGTAGTTCATCTGGTAAAATCTGAGACCATCACTGTATTATTAACTTCCTAATCCATCATGTCTGATTACTTCTCCCCTGAAATTAGCTCACGCATTTGCACTCATATGAATGATGACCATGCTAATGCTGTAGTTCTTTATGCCCAAGCTTTTGGGGGTGTGACAGATGTCACAAGTGCAAAAATGCTCTCCATTGACTCTCAAGGGATGAATTTGACAGCAGAGGTAAATCAACAAACTGTGCCAGTGCGGATTCAATTCGATCATATTTTGGTAGACTCAGAAGATGCTCACCAAACTTTGATTGCCATGGTGAAGCAAGCACGACTTCAGGGAAAATAGTCACTAGCTTAAGTAGGTTACCTTTGTTAAATATACTTAGAATTTACATCTAAGCATAGTAACCAGAAGCCACTATAGGTCATCCCAGAATCATCGGGTTGCACTAACAAAAAGTGCAATCCTCGGCTTTGTTGTTGACGCTGTTGATAGGTTTTGGCCCCCGCAACCACATCTGCATCTGTAAAAGTGGCGAGAATCCACCTATCTACTAAACCAGCCTCTAATATTAAACCATGGGGTTCACCTGCTATGTAATTTAACGATGCTGGCTGTGCCGTATCTAACCACCGAGCCAAAGCCATTGACTTTCTACCACCATAGATAACTACCCCCGGAATAGGCGCTGTGGATGGTAAACCCAAATTAATGGGTTGTAAAGATTCTGGTATAGACAAAATAGGTATGGGGCGTTCTGCAAATACATCCACAAGTTCACCCGCTGGGAGCGTAGCAAAGCGCCACTGTTCCCCCCAGAGGTTTTCTGGTAATGGTGTTGGGGGTGGTTGATCTAGGGTTAAGGGATATTGCTTTGCTTGTAACCACCGTTTTAAGGCTAAAGTATGGCGGGTGGGTTCGACGCGAATATTTAAGTTTTTGGCGGCGACTTGAATTAAACTTAAGGTCTGGGGACGAAATACCTGAATGATATCTGGTAAGTTGTTACTAGCGGCTAGCTGAATTTGAGTAGCAAGCCAATGGGCGGTGGCGGCTGTCTGGGGACAGGAGGCTGTATATTCAAAGGTATGTGTTGGGTCACAAATCAACAATTCCCATAGGGTTTGTCCGGATGTCTCCTGTACTGGACTGCGATAAAAGTCAAGTTGCCAAATTTTCATAATTTTTGGGAAAAAGAGATTTATGAACCACAGATCCACAGATAAATTGATGGGTGTCTGTGCGGTTAGTTGTTCTTAAACCATGATTACATCTAAAAGACTGTCGGCTATTTCAAAGTTAGCAGTCACATTCTGGACATCATCTAAACCTTCGAGAGTATCAATTAACTTGAGCAGCGATCGCCCTTGCTCAGGATCAGCAATCTCAATATAATTAGTAGGTATCCAGCGTAATTCTACATCCCTGATCTCAAAGCCTTGCTCCTTGAGTGTCTGGGTGAGTAGTTCTAAGTTGATCACCTCGGTAAATACCTCGGCTATGTCATCGTCAATCATTTCATAAGACTGGGCTTCACCTTCTAGGGATGCTTCCAAAAGCTGGTCTTCATTTTTTACCCCCTGAACAGTACACACACCTTTTTGGTGAAACATCCAGCTGACGCAACCTGTTTCACCAAGGTTACCACCGCGCTTACTAAAAGCGGCACGTAAATCAGCCGCTGTGCGGTTACGATTATCTGTGAGGGCTTCAATTAAAATTGCGACACCACCCGGTCCATAACCTTCGTAGCGAATAGCCTCAAAATTACTACTATCCCCGCCAAAGGTTCCTGCACCTTTAGCGATCGCCCGTTCAATATTATCATTAGGTATATCCGCAGCCTTAGCCTTATCGATGGCTGTACGTAGCTGAAAATTAGCGCTGGGGTCTGGTAAACCAGTCCTCGCAGCAATAATAATTGCTCTAGATAACTGGGCGAAGGTCTTACCCTTCTTGGCATCTACTACTGCCTTTTGACGCTTAATATTTGCCCATTTACTATGTCCTGCCATAATGTTAAATGATTAACCCTTTCTTGAAAGTTTAGGATATATCAAATGCCAATTGAAGTATCTAATATCAATTGTGCGATACCTGATGATAAGTTTTGCGCGCATTTTTCCCATGCCCAATAAATTCAGAAGACAAAGAAAGAAATTAAAATACTACATTAGAAGTTTACTACTGTTACTGCTGGTCGGCATACTGGCTTTGAGTGGATGCCAAAACCTCAGAAAAACAGATGTAGTTCATCTTACCTTATGGCAAGGTGTAAATCCCCCGCCTAATCGAGATGTTTTACAAAGACTTGTAGATAAATTTAATCAAACTCATCCCTATATTCACGTAGAATCTGTCTATGCAGGACAACAAGACCAGCAAATCCCCAAAATTTTAGCAGCAGTGGTGGGGAATGCTCCCCCAGACCTATTATGGTACAACCCCACTATTGCCGGTCAATTAGTGGAACTAGCAGGTTCCTTAATTCCTTTAGATGAGCAGCTGAATAATTCCCCAGTCAAAGGGGAAATTGAGCCGGCCTTGTTTGAATCCATGGAATACCAGGGTAAAATCTGGTCTGTACCCTTTGCAACTAATAATGTGGCTGTATATTACCGTCCCAGTTTGTTTACAGCCGCCGGAATTACCCAATTACCCAGAACTTGGGAAGAGTTTCGCCAAGTGGCGCAAAAATTAACCCGTGATACTAATGGCGATGGCCGCATAGACCAGTATGGGGTATTGTTGCCATTAGGCAAAGGTGAGTTTACGGTCTTCACCTGGTTACCATTTATGTGGAGTAGTGGCGGCGAATTAGTACCGCCAGACGTGCAAAAACCAGCAGCAGTAATGTTACAAGATAATCCAGGGGCGATCGCCGCCTTGCAATTTTGGCGTCATCTGATTGAAGATGGTTCTGCCATGTTATCCCCCCCAGAAAGAGGCTATGAAACAGGTAACTTAATTTCTGGTAAGGTAGCCATGCAGGTAACTGGTCCTTGGAGTCTAAAAGAATTTACTCAGAGCGGTGTTGATTTTGCCGTTTTTCCCATACCTATAAACAAACAACCAGCTACCAGCATCGGGGGTGAAAACCTATTCTTATTTAAAACCACACCAGAAAGGCAAAAAGCAGCTTTCATCTTTGCTGAGTATGCCATGAGTGCAGAATTTCAAACAGAATTAGCTTTGGGAACCGGTTATTTACCAATTAACCTGAAATCTCGCCAACAACCAGAATATCAAGCATTCCTCCAAACTAACCCATCTGTGCAGGTATTTTTAGATCAGGCCCGACATGGGCGATCGCGTCCCATCTTTCCCGGCTACAATCGGATATCCGATAGCCTAGGACGAGGAATAGAATCAGTACTACTGGGTCAAACCTCCCCAGAACAGGCCCTAAAAACCGCCCAACAGCGCCTAGACCTGATCTTTAACTGAAACCACCAAGCGTCAACATCTGTGGTTTGGACTGTGCGCCTAGTATATGCAACAAAATTCTACCAAGACCGAACCGCATAAAACGCCGACAATTTGGGAAAATAATAAAATAGAACACTACAAGACTGAAGTAATTTCCTGTAGGAAAATATGACTCATCCGTTCCTAGAACATCTGCATAGTCCCAACCGCCCAGTTATCGTCTTTGACGGTGCTATGGGAACCAACCTGCAAAGTCAAAACCTGACTGCGGAAGATTTCGGCGGTCCAGAATATGAAGGTTGTAACGAATACTTAGTTTACACCAACCCCGAAGCCGTCGCCAAAGTACACCGAGACTTTCTCGCCGCTGGCGCTGATGTCATTGAAACAGACACCTTTGGAGCCACATCCATTGTACTAGCAGAATATGACCTAGCACAGAAGACCTATGACTTAAATAAAACAGCCGTAGAAATAGCCAAGAGGGTCGCCGCTGAATTTTCCACCCCAGACAAACCGAGATTTGTCGCCGGTTCCATGGGACCCACAACCAAACTCCCCACCTTGGGACATATTGACTTTGACACCCTCAAAGCTAACTTCGCCGAACAAGCCGAAGCCCTCTTTGATGGTGGAGTTGATTTATTTCTGGTAGAAACTTGTCAAGACGTACTGCAAATCAAAGCAGCACTCAATGGTATTGAAGAAGTTTTTAGCAAAAAAGGTGAACGTCGCCCGCTCATGGTATCCGTTACCATGGAAAGCATGGGTACAATGCTAGTAGGTTCAGAAATCAGTGCTGTGCTGACCATATTAGCACCATATCCCATAGATATTCTGGGTTTGAACTGTGCCACAGGGCCAGACCTGATGAAACCACATATCAAGTATCTCTCAGAACATTCACCTTTTATCGTCTCCTGTATACCCAATGCCGGTTTACCTGAGAATATTGGTGGTAAAGCACACTACCGCCTCACACCGTTGGAATTACGCATGGCATTAATGCACTTTGTTGAAGATTTGGGTGTCCAAGTGATTGGGGGTTGCTGTGGGACACGTCCAGAACACATTCAACAATTAGCAGAAATTGCCCAAAACCTGAAGCCAAAAGTCAGACAGCATAGCCTAGAACCAGCCGCAGCATCAATTTATTCCACTCAGCCTTACGACCAAGATAATTCCTTCTTAATTGTCGGTGAACGTCTCAACGCCAGTGGTTCCAAAAAATGCCGTGATTTGCTCAATGGAGAGGACTGGGATGGACTAGTATCTATGGCTAGGGCCCAAGTCAAAGAGGGGGCACACATCCTTGATGTCAACGTCGATTATGTAGGACGTGACGGTGTGCGAGATATGCACGAACTGGTATCACGCATTGTCAATAATGTTACATTGCCCTTAATGCTCGACTCCACAGAATGGGAAAAAATGGAGGCGGGGTTAAAGGTAGCCGGTGGTAAGTGTTTACTCAACTCCACCAACTACGAAGATGGCGAACCACGTTTTTTAAAAGTGCTGGAGTTAGCTAAAAAGTACGGCGCTGGGGTAGTTATTGGTACTATCGATGAAGATGGGATGGCGCGGACAGCCCAGAAAAAGTTTCAAATTGCCCAACGTGCCTATCGTCAAGCTTTAGAATATGGTATACCTCCCACAGAGATATTCTTTGATACTTTGGCTTTACCTATTTCTACCGGGATTGAAGAAGACAGAGCCAACGGTAGGGCTACCATTGAATCAATTCGGCGGATTCGCCAAGAATTACCCGGCTGTCATGTAATCTTAGGTGTATCTAATATTTCCTTTGGTTTGAACCCAGCAGCCAGAGTTGTACTCAACTCCATGTTTTTACATGAAGCAATGACAGCTGGTATGGATGCAGCCATTGTCAGCCCTAACAAAATTTTACCTTTGTCTAAAATTGCAGACAACCATCAACAAGTTTGTCAGGACTTAATTTATGACCGGCGTAAATTTGAGGGTGATGTCTGCGTTTATGATCCTTTAGGAGAACTTACCACCTTATTTGAAGGGGTAACTACAAAGCGCGAAAAAGGTGTAGATGAAAGTCTCCCCATAGAAGAACGCCTCAAACGTCATATCATCGACGGCGAACGCATTGGTTTAGAAGCACAGCTCACAAAGGCTTTAGAACAATATCCGCCTCTGGAAATTATCAACACCTTTCTTCTAGATGGGATGAAAGTTGTGGGTGAGTTGTTCGGTTCTGGACAAATGCAATTACCTTTTGTTTTGCAGTCAGCGGAAACCATGAAAGCTGCGGTTGCATATCTAGAACCCTTCATGGAAAAGTCAGAATCTGGTAATAATGCTAAGGGCACCTTTATCATTGCCACGGTTAAAGGTGATGTCCATGATATTGGTAAAAACTTGGTAGATATTATCTTATCTAACAATGGCTACAAGGTCATTAACCTGGGTATTAAGCAACCGGTGGAAAATATCATCGAGGCTTACCAACAACACAAAGCTGATTGTATTGCTATGAGTGGGTTGTTAGTCAAGTCTACCGCTTTTATGAAGGATAACTTGGAGGCTTTCAACGAAAAGGGAATTACTGTTCCTGTAATTTTAGGTGGTGCGGCCTTAACTCCCAAGTTTGTGTATCAGGATTGCCAAAACACCTACAAGGGTAAGGTAATTTATGGTAAGGATGCTTTTGCTGATTTGCATTTCATGGATAAATTAATGCCAGCTAAAGCTGCTAATAATTGGGATGATTTCCAAGGATTTTTGGATGAGGTAGAAGCAGAACCAAAAATCACCACCTCCCCAGCACCTAGTACCCAGTCTCCCGCACCCAGTGATGCCCAACCTGTAACTATAGATACCCACCCATCTGAAGCTGTGGCGGTAGATATTCCCCGCCCCACACCGCCTTTTTGGGGAACTCAGTTATTACAACCTGCTGATATTCCCATTGAAGAAGTTTTGTGGTATTTAGATTTACAAGCTTTGATTGCTGGACAATGGCAATTCCGCAAGCCAAAGGAACAGTCTAAGGAGGAGTATCAGGAGTTTTTACAACAGAATGTTTCTCCGATTTTGGAGGGTTGGAAGGAAAGGATCATTACTGAGAAGTTGCTACATCCCCAGGTAATTTATGGGTATTTTCCCTGTCAGTCTCAGGGGAATACTTTGTATATTTATGATTCTCACCATCCAGAGTCAGAGGTAAGAGCCTGTTTTGAGTTCCCCAGACAGAAGTCTTTAAGGCGGTTGTGTATTGCTGATTTCTTTGCACCCAAAGAGTCGGGGGTAATTGATGTCTTCCCCATGCAGGCGGTAACTGTGGGAGAGATAGCCACGGAGTTCGCCCAAAAGTTATTTGCTGATAATAAGTACACAGATTATCTGTATTTTCACGGTTTAGCTGTGCAGGTGGCTGAGGCGTTGGCGGAATGGACTCACGCCAGAATTCGCCGGGAGTTGGGTTTTGGTGCTAATGAACCGGATAATATTCGGGATATTTTGGCACAGCGTTATCACGGTTCGCGGTATAGTTTCGGTTATCCCGCTTGTCCGAATATGCAGGATCAGTATAAGCAGCTGGAGTTGTTGGAGAGCGACAGAATTAATCTGTATATGGATGAAAGTGAGCAAATTTATCCAGAACAGTCTACGACGGCGATTATTGCTTATCACCCTGTAGCTAAGTATTTCAGCGCCTAGTTATACTCCCCCCTTCCCAATGGGATGGGGGTAATTCAGGAATTGGCCTGATTTTAATAACACAGGTTTTAAAAGTATGCAAAAAATTAGATTCGTGGATTTATTTTCAGGGATAGGAGGAATTAGATTAGCCTTTGAACAAGCTGCTCATGGATTAAATATAGAAACCGAATGTGTTTTAAGTAGCGAAATCAATACAGATGCTCAACTAGTATATGCAAGAAATTTCAATCACCAGTCTTTAGGTGATATCCGAATTATAGATAAACTACCAGAACATGAAATATTATTAGCCGGGTTTCCTTGTCAATCATTTTCTTATGCTGGCAAAAAAGAAGGGTTTGGCGACACCAGAGGTACACTATTTTTTGAAATTACTAGATTGCTTGATACATATAAACCACAAGCTTTTATTTTTGAAAATGTTAGAGGTATTTATAGTCATGATCAAGGTAAAAGTTTGGCAACGATCAAACACGAAATACAAAAAAGAGGTTACAGCTTTGATGCTTTTTTACTCAATAGTGCAAATTTCGGCTTACCCCAAAATCGAGTGCGGATTTATTTAATTGGCATTTTAAATGCTAATCCTGTATTTGATTTGATGTCGGATGTTGGACCAAAAGATTCTCATAGTTATAATGATAATCAGTTATCTTTATTTGATCAAACAAAAAAAAATGTGAGTGTTTGTGATATTTTAGAAGATAATCCTAACAGTAAATATGACTGTTCTCCAGAGTTTATTAATGCCTTAAAACGGATATTTAACCATGATTTAAATCGACTTCATGGTGTAAGGCTAATTGATTATAGAGGTGGTAAATCTATTCATTCTTGGGAGTTAGGTTTGCGTGGTGAATGTACTGTAGAAGAAATTGCATTGATGAACCGTTTTATCTTAAAAAGACGTAACAAAGAATTTGGTGACATACAAGACGGTAAACTACTGACTCAAGAACAAATAGCTAGTTTCTGTGATTATCCTAATTTGGCAGATGTTTTGAATTCACTAGTTACTAAGAAATATTTGAAACTGATTAATGGTAAATATAAACCTTTATCTGGTAATTTTTCATTTGAAGTTTATAAATTTTTAGATCCTAGGAAAATTTCTGTGACATTGGTTGCTAGTGATGCTAATAGATTAGGCGTTTATCATAATCAGCGAGTCCGACGAATAACTCCCCGTGAAGCAGCACGTTTACAGGGTTTTCCAGATAATTTTTTACTTCATCCCAATGATGATAAAGCTTACTATCAATTGGGAAATTCGGTAAGCATTAATGTAGTTAAGGCTGTCGCAGAACAAGTGTTGGTAAAAATGTTTTCTGGTTCTCAAGTAAAAATAGAAAAGACTCAGCAATTAGTTAGATAAGTAATTGTAGAACGGTGACTTTTATCTTAGCCGCTACAGCAACACCTGCATCTGTAAAGATGGCTACAATCCACTTATTTACTAAATCACCTTCTGATATTAAACCATATTGATCAATTGTCGCCAGCGATCGCATCCCAACTACCTTCAGGTAACTGGTAACAATACTCCTCAACTGGAAATACAGCCATCTGAGTGAGGTAAACTAGGGCAGGCAGGATGCCCACCCCACAAGATTTATGATATTAAGGTGTGTACTTTATTTATTTACTTGAAAACTGCTGTAAGTCAAATTGCTTAGGTGTTATGCTGTGCAGCAAGGCGGACAGCTTCTAGGTCAACATTAAGCTGTTGAGCAATCTGTTCTAGACTCATCCCTGTTTTTAGTAACAGTGGTACAGCTACTTTCAGTATTTGTTGACGACCTTCTTGGCGACCTTCTTGGCGACCTTCTTGGCGACCTTCTTGGCGACCCTCAGCTTTAGCTTCTTGATAGACTCTGGTTTGCTCTAAAGTCAGTCCGAGCATAGCTTCCACTTCCTCTCTACTTAACGAAGAAAACTTGTAAACAGCAATTGTGGTAATAATATCAATAATTTCTGTTTTTAGCCGTGCATCCTCTGACTCTAATTGTACTCGTTCAATTAATTTTTTTGCTTGGTCTGCCATCGTTTGCTCTGATGCGATGGTCAACTGCATTAAATTAATACCTATACGCTGCTGATTGGGATTACCTAATTCATCTAGATAAACTCGCTGTACTTGGTTGCTGTGGAAAAACAGACGATGAGTTTTTGTATCCCTTGGTTCTAAACTGCGGTCTGGGAAAATTACCACACAATACCAGTCATCGTATTCAGACTGATTGCGGTTTAAATACATCAGCAACTCAGTAAAGAAGCGATGGTAAAGACCTTCATCTCGTTGAAATTGCACTTCTGCAAATAAGATAATCCGGGGTTTTGCATCCTCTGGGGGTAAAAACACCCCATCTATACGAAAAGAGGTTTCTTTGACTTCAACTGACTCAAATCGATAATTCTGTGCTTGTTCAGGACGGTAATCAATCAGTTCAAAAATAACCGATGGAAATCGCTTAAAAATTTGGTAATAAATCGAGTCCCGTTTCATGAAAATATTTACATACTAGGATGGTTATAATCTTTGACACTGAGTAGAAAAACTGATGAGACCTTATCACCAAATCCCTATATTAGAATGCGGTGAACCACTTGCGGCAATTCCTTTGCAATTATTTGCAGTGGAATCTCCCCATCCTTATGAAAAATTGGGCGCACCCTATGGGGGATATTCTCCTTATTATTTGCGCGAAAGTGTGGTAAAAAATTTAATTCAAGCCCAAAATTATTTACAAGCAATTCATCCTGGTTGGTATATCCAGATTTTTGATGCTTATCGCCCTGTGGCTGTACAACAATTTATGGTAGATTACAGTTTTGCTCAAGCTTTACAACAGCAGGGATTAACTGAGGCTGAGTTATCACCACCACAACTACAAGCAGTTTGGGACTCGGTTTATGAAATTTGGGCGATACCCAGTTGGGATGAAAAAACTCCCCCTCCCCACAGTACGGGTGCTGCTGTAGATATAACACTGGTGGATGATAGGGGGGAAATAGTCGATATGGGTTCCCCTATTGATGAGTTGTCAGAGCGATCGCACCCGGACTACTATCTTGATAGTCACCACCCACAAGCCGCAACATATCACGCCCATCGGCAATTATTGTATAATGTGATGTTAAAAGCTGGATTTCAACGCAACCCTAGGGAATGGTGGCATTTTTCCTTGGGTGACCAGATGTGGGCTTGGTTGTATAATCAAAGTAATCCGGCTAATTCTTTCACAGCACGTTATGGCCGGAAAATATTTGACCCTTGAATAATCGACTTTTATTACAGCAAAAACTCCAAACTTCCCTAGAGGAGATACAAACTAAACGTAATCTCAGTTCTCCTCTGACTGATTTACAGCTAGGTGAAACCTTAGCTGCAGAAATTGCTCAATTAGCTACGGAACTAGAAAGTTATAATCCCCATCCCCAACCTCTCCTCAATGCTACTTCTGTGCTGAATGGGGGGTGGAAGTTGCTGTACTCCACAGCTAGAGAAATCCGTTCTTTAGATTCCCTCCCCCTAGGATTACAGTTAGGTCAAGTTTATCAGGTAATTGATGTTACCAACAAACGATTTTTTAACTTAGCTTTTGTGAAACATTCTTTGGGGTTAGTTTCTGGATATGTGAAAGTAACAGCTAGTTTTGCACCAGCAACAGAGCAACGCATCAACGTAGATTTTGATCAACGCTATCTATCCATTGAGAAGATTTTGGGTTTTGATACTCCCCAACTTAACCCGTTTAAAGTAGTTCCTGCTAACAATCCTCAAGGGAGAGTCCCTACTTTAGATATTACTTATTTAGATCAAAGTTTCCGCATTGGACGGGGAGGAGATGGTAGTTTATTTATTTTAAGTAAGGCTGAGGATCTAAGTCGAATTCTCAAGCATCTTGAGGATTAAGGTTAATCATTTTCCACGTGGTATATGTACCAATGGGACTCCACAACAAATAGGGTATCAATAATACTGCTGCAACTCTGTAAACAGGTAAAATTGCTACTGTCAAAATCAGACAGATGACAAAACCTGTACCACCAATAATCGTACCCACCCGCAGACTACGCAGCCAAAACATTACCGGTGTATAGGCGATGGTGACAATTTCTAATAGTAAGTATAAACCCATGAGTAACCAAGTTCGTCCCGTACCTGGATTACTTTCCCAGACTATATAAGCTGACCAACCACCACAAATAAATATTAAAGTCCAAATTACTGGAATTGCTCTCTCAAAGGTTAACCATCGCGGTCTACGTAAGCGCCTAAACCATTGTACGTCGCTGGGTGTAATTAAGTTAGATCCTAAAGCTATTAACAAAGCTACACCCCCTATAACCATCCAGGATCTGATCATCTCTTTTATCCTTTAGGATATTCAATATTGATAAATATTAACTGCAATTCTGCCTCTGGATGATTACATTCACTACAGCAGCAAATTATCATCTAGGATGGGGGTAGGGTGAAAAATATGGAACCAAATACAGAAGTGCGATCGCTAGCACCATCGCACCACAATAGAAATAGACAGCATAAAATCGCCACTCAAATTCGCCTCACAGGGTGGATTACCCTATGGGTACAATTAGCATTAGCCCTAGTTTGTACCTTATTGCTGTTATTTGCTTCTCCTGGGCGTGAATTTGCTCAACAACCGAACCCAGGCTTTGGAATTGGTGTATTCTGGGTTGTCACCTCAATTTTATTCTTATTATTCAGCATATTTTGGGATTTTCGTTACACCCGCATAGGTAGACGCTTAGACAATCCTAACCCCACTCTCCACCCCAGTAAAGTAGATACCACCAGAGCCATCCGCATGGGTGTAATGGTGGGTTTGGTGGGAATACTCCTGAGCATTTTAGGCGCTACTACAAGCGTGAGTGTCCTAGTAGCAAAAGCTGTATCCCAACCCCCAGGAGTAGCGATTACTGACCCTAACAAAATCATTCGCGCCCTGGATGTGTTTATAGTAGTCGCTAATATTAATGGTATTGCTGCTCATTTTGTTGGTACAGTTGCTTCCCTATGGCTACTGGAAAAAGTCCATCAACATTAGTATGGCAGCCCGTCCTGTCAGAACAACTACCTAGTACAATTAGGACTTGAACAAAGGGGAAAATATCCTCAAGTTTGATCTCAATCACCAAGCTATATTAGTTACTGAATACAGCACTTTCTACCTAGATAAAATACAGATATTAATTATAAAACTATTGTGGGGTGGGCATCCTGCCCGCTAAGAGTGTACCTCACCTAGATGAAATCCGCTGTATATAGTTCAGAATTAATGATACTCTAAATGGTAAAATGTTGGTGTAAATTGCTTATGGATAGGTTATAGTACCCATTCTCCACTCCAGAAATAATCAAACTACTGTCAGATTTATGCCATTTTCTGACATCAAACTGGCTGCAGGGGGTAGATTGGTGTTACTAGCGACCATGGAAGGATTGCAAGGGGTAGAACACAGGACCATGCTACCACGTGAATATTTAGTGCGCGTGGAAAAGGCTATTTCAGAAGAAGCAGTTTTTGAGGGTGCGGCTTGAATTTCCCGGATATGCTGCTTTGCTATACCCATTGGCAATCTGATAAACCAATTACCAGCTATTTTAGAGTATCCTCTCTATAAACATCAAGCCTATCGTTGAGTGATTAAATACCAAGTTTCCACTTATATTCTCTAACTACCCCCTAATTAGTGACCAATGAATGAACCATTAATTGAACTCAAGGGTATTTCTAAGTCCTTTGGTAGCAATAAAGTCTTAGATAATGTGGATTTGACAATTTATCGGGGGGAAGCCGTAGGGATTATTGGGCCTTCAGGAACTGGTAAATCAACGGTTTTAAGAATTATTGCGGGATTAATGGCTCCCGATAGCGGAGAAATTTACATTCAAGGGGTACGGCGAGATGGGTTAATTGAGGACAGTACTGATCCTATTGGTATTGGGATGGTGTTTCAACAGGCGGCTTTATTTGATTCCTTGACAGTAGATGAAAATGTCGGCTTTTTACTGTATCAACATTCCAAGATACCGCGATCGCGCATTCAAAAACTGGTTAAGGAAAAATTAGAAATGGTGGGTTTATCGGGAATCGGCCATCTCTACCCCTCTGAATTATCGGGGGGAATGCGAAAACGGGTCAGTTTTGCTAGAGCCATTATTTCTCATCCCGATCATCCCACCGACGGGCCACAAGTTTTACTATACGATGAACCCACCGCCGGACTTGACCCCATTGCTTCCACAGTCATCGAAGATTTAATTCGTCAGTTACAATTAACACAGGGTGTGTGTAGTACCTATGTGATTGTTACCCACCAAGATAGTACGATTCGCCGCACAACTGATAGATTGGTATTCCTTTATCAAGGTAAGGTGCAGTGGCAAGGTACAGTTAGTGATATAGATACCACAGACAACCCATTAATTAGACAATTTATCAGTGGGAGTGTACAAGGACCTATTCAGGTGGCTGGGTAGGTGCATGGAGGAAAATTATGCGAGATATCAGAACTAACAGCTTTGCGTCTAAGCGCACATTACGAGAAGGCTCGGTAGGGTTGCTCATCCTCATGGGTTTGGGAGCATTTGTGATGATTGTCCTCTGGTTGAATAGACTCACACCTGGAAAAAATTCATATAAATTCATAGTGGAATTTGCTAATGCTGGCGGTATGCAAAGAGGCGCACCAGTCCGTTATCGGGGTGTGAAAGTCGGTAATATTTCCCAAGTTCAAGCAGGGTCAAATGCTGTAGAGGTAGAAATTGAAATTGCTCCCGCTGACTTGATGATTTCCCGTGATGTGGTTATTGAAGCCAATCAGAGCGGGTTAATTAGTGAAAGTATTATTGATATTACACCCACAAAATCTCTACCTACTGGCGTGGCGATCGCTAAACCACTAGATGATAACTGTGATCAGACCCTAATAATTTGTAATGGTTCACGCTTACCAGGTAATATTGGTATCAGTATTGATGAACTAATTCGTAGCTCAACCAACTTAGCCACCACATACAATGACCCGCAATTTTATCAAAGACTCAATCAACTTTTAGAAAGCTCAACAGCAGCAGCTACCAGTATCGCAGCCCTAAGTGAAGATATGCGAAAATTAACTAAAACTTTTGAGGGACAAATAAGTACGTTTTCGGATACTGCCAACTCAGTACAACAAGCCACAAATCAACTGACTGCATCCGCTACTAAAACAGTAGATCAATTAGGTGTGACAGCAAGTGAATTTAGTTCTACAGCTAATCAAGCTAATCGGTTATTAAATAACCTAGATGAGCTAGTCACAAGCAACCGCAGTTCTTTAGTTGGTGCTTTAAATAATATTACTGAAACTAGCAACCAACTCCTAGTTACAGCCAATACCCTATCACCAGCGGTTAATCAATTAGCTGAAGGTGAATTACTCAAAAACTTAGAAAACCTTTCGGCCAATGCAGCCGAAGCCTCAGCTAATTTACGCGATGCTTCTCGAAACCTTAATGACCCTCAAAACCTTCTGCTCATCCAGCAAACCTTAGACTCAGCACGGGTAACTTTTGAAAATACCCAAAAAATTACATCAGACTTAGACGAGTTGACAGGTGATCCGGCTTTCCGGCAGAATCTCCTGCGGTTAGTCAATGGTTTAAGCGGGTTAGTGTCTTCTACACAACAGGTGCAGCAACAAGTTCAAGTAGCTACTACCTTAGACTCCCTCAAAACAGCCGCCAGCACACCTAATTTTGAAGTTTCTCCCCCACCCATTGTTAATTCAGCCATTCCCGCATCATCCCCAGAAAAGCTATTAAAGCAGCTGCGGAAGTATGGAGAACAAAGAAATGGAGAGGACTAATTCCAATCTTCCTCTGCTTTTTTGCCGCGACTTTGATAAATTCCCCCCAAATCATGAATTTGGCGAGTTTTATCAAAAAGTTCCGCCTCTGTCAAACCCCACTGCTGCATGACTTTATCCAGGTCTTTTTGAATGTCTCGCGCCCCGGGAAAGCCTTGATAACGAATTCTTAATCTGGCTAATTCTGCTAAATTGTAGTCTGTTGCCCCTTGAGCGAGTAAAATGTTAATAGAGGGGCGATCGCGGTTATAGAGGGGATGTTGTTGTTCTTTCTCACCGTGGGATTCTGACATGATTTATACCTTTGATGGAGTAACTACTTGATAGCAATTCTAGAGTTAAAAGTTGTTATATTCCCCCATAATTAATCATGACGGCAACCACACCTCACCTCATACGGGTCTCACTACTGCCATGCAAGTTTAAATAAAGATACATTATCTTTAAGAAAATACAAAAAAGTTTAAATGAGGGTGAATATATAGCTCACCCAACGCCCAAAGCAGCAAGGGAGCAAAAACCCATTATGTTTGAACACTTCACTTCCGAAGCCATTAAAGTAATTATGTTATCCCAGGAGGAAGCACGTCGCCTGGGGCACAATTTCGTAGGAACTGAACAAATTCTCCTGGGTCTAGTGGGAGAAGGGACTGGGGTTGCTGCTAAAGTATTAGCCGAATTGGGTGTGACTCTCAAGGAAGCACGTCGGGAAGTCGAAAAAATTATCGGGAGAGGTTCTGGTTTTGTACCGCCAGAAATTCCTTTTACCCCCAAGGTAAAAAGCTTATTCGAGCAATCCTTTCGAGAAGCCAATAGCCTGGGACATAACTACATTAATACTGAACACTTACTCTTGGGATTAACGGAGGCTGGGGAAGGTGTCGCCGCCAAAGTCCTACAAAATATCGGGGTTGATCTGAGAAATATCCGCACAAAGGTGATCCGGCGTTTGGGTGAAGGTGGAACTGTGTTCGCTAGCACAGGCGGTACTTCCCCCCGCAGCCAAAACCTCAGCTTGGAAGAATTTGGCAGAAACCTGACTAAATTAGCCCATGAGGGTAAGCTTGACCCCGTAGTTGGTCGAGAAAAAGAAATTGAGCGTACTATCCAAATTCTCGGTCGCCGTACTAAGAATAATCCTGTGTTGATCGGTGAACCTGGAGTTGGTAAAACGGCGATCGCCGAAGGTCTAGCTCAACGCATCGCCCATCAGGATGCTCCCGAAATTCTGCTAGACAAGCAAGTAATTAGTCTCGATATGGGGCTTTTAGTCTCTGGAACCCGTTTTAGGGGTGACTTTGAAGAACGCATCAAGAAGATTGTTGCAGAAGTCCGCTCCGCAGGGAATATCATTCTGGTAATTGACGAGGTTCACACCTTAGTTGGTGCTGGTGGTACAGAAGGCGGCTTAGATGCAGCCAATATCCTTAAACCAGCCTTAGCACGGGGTGAACTCCAGTGCATTGGTGCAACTACTCTCAATGAGTATCGTCAGCATATTGAGCGTGATGCAGCCTTAGAGCGTCGTTTCCAATCAGTGTTAGTAGGGGAACCCTCAGTACAAGAAACTATTGAGATTATCTACGGCTTGCGGGGAGCTTACGAGCAGCACCATAAAGTACATATATCTGATCAAGCTGTGGTGGCCGCCGCTGAGTTATCAGACCGTTACATCAGCGATCGCTTTTTACCAGACAAAGCCATTGACTTAATTGATGAAGCAGGTTCCCGCGTGCGGTTGCGTCACTCTCGCACCTCTACAAATAAAGAACTCAAGCAGCAATTAGTCGGTGTCACCAAAGCCAAAGAGGAAGCAGTTAGACTGCAAAATTTTGACAGAGCATCACAACTGCGCGACGAGGAAATCAAACTCGAAGCCGAACTGCACGATGTATCACAAACTGAGCAATTTATCAAGTCCCCCGTAGTAGATGAGGAAGACATTGCTCAAATTGTCGCCTCTTGGACGGGCGTACCAGTGAACAAACTCACCGAATCGGAGTCGGAGTTACTCTTACACCTAGAAGACACACTCCACGAGCGGTTAATTGGTCAAGAACAAGCAGTTACCGCCGTATCCCGTGCTATTCGTCGCGCCAGAGTAGGGTTAAAAAATCCCCATCGTCCCATTGCGAGTTTTATTTTCTCTGGACCGACAGGAGTGGGTAAAACAGAGTTAGCCAAATCCTTGGCCTCCTACTTCTTCGGGGCGGAAGAATCTTTGATTCGCCTAGATATGTCCGAATACATGGAGAGTCATACTGTTTCCAAGCTCATCGGCTCACCTCCAGGTTACGTGGGATACAACGAAGGCGGTCAACTCACAGAAGCCGTGCGCCGCAGACCTTACTCAGTGCTACTATTCGACGAAATCGAAAAAGCGCACCCCGATGTATTCAATATGCTGCTGCAAATCTTGGATGACGGACACCTCACAGACGCTAAAGGTCGGAAAGTGGACTTCAAGAATACCCTAATTATTCTTACTTCCAACATTGGCTCTAAGGTGATTGAAAAAGGTGGCGGTGGTTTAGGCTTTGACTTTGAGACTGAACAGGATGCTAACTATAACCGCATTCGTACCTTAGTTAATGAGGAACTAAAGGCTTACTTCCGTCCTGAATTTCTCAACCGCTTGGATGATATTATCGTCTTCACCCAACTGGCTAAAGATGAAGTCAAGCAAATTGCGGACATCATGCTCCGGGATGTTGCTACCCGCTTGACTGAAAAAGGCATTACTTTACAAGTCACAGACCGCTTTAAAGAGCGTGTAGTCCAAGAAGGCTATAGCCCCAGTTATGGCGCTAGACCCTTACGCCGAGCAATTATGCGCTTATTAGAAGACCCTCTGGCTGAAGCTATGCTTTCTGGCGAAATTACCGATGGAGTTACAGCGATCGCCGATATTGACGATGACAATCATGTAACCATACAAGGGTCAGAAAAGCGAGAGTTACTCTTGGCTAATGCTGGTTAAGACCTCAAAGGAATATTTTAATTCAGGATTTCCCCCGGTAATTATACCAGGGGATTTTTTTATTTACATTGATCTAGCAAACTTTTGAATCAAACTCAACAATCAAAGCATAAGTCAGATAAAATTGGATGGCTACAACCTCGGTTTAGTTTGGTATGAAAAATCTTGAAAGCTTAACCATCCACCAATTTCGAGGTTTACAGAACCTGGAATTACAGGATACAGGACAAATCAATATCCTTGTGGGAGTTAACAACGCCGGTAAAACTAGTGTACTAGAGGCAATCTCAACTTATTGTCGTCCTCTAGATTTATCTGAGTGGGTGTCAACAGCATCGCGGCGAGAAATATATCGTAGTAGTTCCAGGTTGGAAGCTCTCAAATGGTTATTTCCCCAGCAGAGATACACAAACCATACTCAGAATTACCAAGGAAAAATATTAATCTCTAGTACCGGTGATTTCCCAGTCACTAAATTAGAAGCAACCTACCAGGAACTTGAAGTAACATGGATATCCAAACAAACACTTGGTGATGACGAAATAAATGATAGAGATGAAAGTATAGAAGATGATTTTAGCAATCGACAAGGTGCAGAGCTGGAACTAATGGTTACTCCTGCTAGTTGTCAAACAGACTCGTGTCAGAATCAAGATGCAATTACCGCAAAGTTTCAAATATGGGACAATGATAGATTTATTCCTAAAGGAGGGCAAAAAAATTTAGCATTACCTGTTGCTACCATTACACCATTTTCTCATCGTGCAGAACGGTTTCAAATGCGGCTGCTTTCAGATGCTATCTTTCAAGATTTCAAGTCAGAGGTAATTAAATTACTTCAGTATATGGACTCGGGAATTATTGACCTTGAGCTTTTAGTTCCTCCAGGTCAAAGAATACCTCGTCCCAGTATATACATTAACCATAAACAAACAGGTATTTCACCAATTAGTGTTTTTGGTGATGGTGTGTCTCGGTTGCTAACCATGGCTTTAATGCTGGTCAAGGTCAAGGAAGGAATTTTGTTAATTGATGAATTAGGAACCGCCATTCATACTGAAGCACTACAGTTTTTCTTTAAGTGGTTGGTTAATTGGTCTCGGAAAATGAAAGTACAAATTTTCGCGACTACTCACAGCCTTGAAGTGATTGATGCGCTTTTAGTAGCAAATACTGACGATGATCAATTAGTAGTATATAGAATAGAACCCAATAATTCAGAGACTCATGCAGTTAGGTTGAATAAAACTATACTCAAAACACTTCGAGAGGAATTAGGACAGGAGGTTCGCTGGTGAGTCGGAAATATGCTCTGATCGGCGTTGAGGGACCCCATGATTTAGCATTTCTTAGCAAGGTTCTCAAGCTACTAAAATTCCAAGCATTTGATGGAAAAGAATCTAATTTAGACCCTTTCTGGGCAAAATTTAAACCAACTTATCCTAAAAAAGGGGGGAATTTGTATGAAAGGTTAGATATGCCAGCAATTTATTATACAGATAATCTCTCAGTTGCTATATATGCAGGTGGTGGAAGTAACCTAGCGAAACTTCTATTAGCTATTTTGGCAAATCATACCCCATATAAACAAGAAATTGTAGCATTTGGAATTATTGCCGATGCTGATCAAGATTCGCCAAATAAGATTGCTCAAGAATATAGTGGAAAATTCCAAGTATATTTTCCGCAATTTCCCACAGTAGGAGGAAAAGTAGATACAGATTACCCACGCACAGGTATTTATGTACTGCCAGATAACATAAAACAAGGTGTATTAGAAAATATCCTTCATAGTTGTGGCCATTCTGCTTATCCTGTCCACATGGAGAAAGCTGAGTCATATTTAGCTGAGTTTGATGCAGAACATAAGCTGGATTGGAAACCATTTGATCATCAAAAAGCTTTAATAGCTACAGTTGTCAGTGTCCTTAAACCAGGGAAAACTAATACAGTGAGTATTAAAGATAATAACTGGATTAGTAAAGACACTTGTAGTCAGGTTCCGGCTCTGGAAAATTTTGTAGAGTTTATCAAACAACTCTTAGATATATAAATATTAAGATAATTCACATACTGACCCAGATGTGATAAAGCATCTATGAGTCAAGATTAAGCCAGGGTAAACCTATAGAACAAAATATACCCCTTCCCAGATTGTAATCTAGAAAGGGGCATTGCAAGCAGAAACAATAATCTGCTATTGGCTTTTCAAAACTCCCGGCTCTTGCTGTATGGGTAAAACATCTAAAATATCCGCTTGAGCGCAATATCTTAAATCTTCATGTGACTCCAGACGTAACAACCTTTGACCATGACTAGCATGGTGGAATAATCCCAATAAGTCATTTTGCCATTGTGCGTAAAGAGCGATCGCACTAATTACTTCATCATTCCCAGCTAATTCGGCTGGTGAAATTTGGGACTGCGCCAAAACACTGTGAGCGATCGCCCCAGCACAAACTGTATCTTCTAAAGAAAAACTGCCTTCCCAACCAGAGCCGACAATCCACACAATCTCAGGTTGTTTTTCCAATAGGAACTTTACCACAGTCGCCCGATTAATCAAAGCGGCAGCAAGTACAATCGGAGAATCTTGTACACGTTGTAAAGCCCGAGTTCCATTAGTGGTACTGATAAATAAACGCCGTCCTTTAACTACTTCCGGTGTGCAATCAAGAGGGGAGTTACCTAATTCAAAACCAGTTACTTTCGCGCCGCCGCGTTCTCCGGCTCGGAGTCGTTTTTCTGGGGGCCAGTTTTCGCTGACCGCAATTAGTTGATCTAAATTACTGAAGGCTTGCACAGCTTCGCCTCCAGAAGCCAAAACAGTTGCTATTGTACTAGTAGCTCGCAAAACATCGACGACGATCGCGCAGTCGGGAGTTTTGTCGGTAGGAGTCAATTCAGGAGTGTGGTATATGAATAGCTTCACGCGGTGGATAAACCTGCTCTCAATACTATTGCCGAGATTACATTCTAATGGGTGTCATTTACCATGATCACAGTAAAAATCTGGGAATTTTTTATCGTCAGGCCAGAATATTTGTGATATGTGATTGCCAACTTGATGCCAAGAAACACAAATCAGGGTAATCTAAAAACATAATCAACCCCCTTCCTGACTTGGCAACATAGAGAGGGAATCTTTGTCATCCACTAGTCCCACCTCTCAAATTCGTGAGTAAATCAATATGGCACCCTTACCCGATTACCGCCCTAAACAATTATCTTTAGGACCCTTAGAAGCCGAAATTTTGAATATTATTTGGGAACTGGGTTCAGCTACAGTTAAGGATGTACACGATCGCATTCTCTTGGATCCTAACCGTGAATTAGCTTACACTTCTGTCACTACAGTTTTACGTCGCCTAACTGATAAGGGATGGCTCATATGCAACAAACAAGGGCGGGCGTTTTATTGGCAACCCCAGCTGACCAAGCAGCAAGCACAGGTAATTAAGGCTCACGAGCAGTTACAGCGATTTCTGGCTGTCGGTAATCCCGATGTCATCGCCGCCTTTGCTGATAGTCTGGATGAAGCCGCTAGCGACCAACTACAAGCCATCGCTAAACGCATTCAAGCCGCACGCCAAGCCAGGGAGGAACAATAATCATGCATCTGTTGATGATTTTGACTGCTTTCACAGTTGCTTGGAGTTTAAGAGTCTTTGGCAATCATCTCCAAGGTAGCTGGGATCTCCGGTGGCGGCGATCGCTGTTTTTGTTTCTTTTTCCCCCATTGTTAATTTTTATGACGGCGATCGCTGTCTTATTCATGGGACCCCAAGGCAAAATGGGGGGCGCACATACTGGCTGGTTAAGTTATGAACTAGCATTAATTTATCTGGCTTTTTTTGCCATTGTATGCATTACCCTAGGTTTCCAAGGTTGGCAATCTGTGGAGTCCGCCCGAAAATCTCCCTTAATTAATTTGCAGGGTAAACAAGTTAGATTATTGAATACAGACGCGCCCTTTGCTGGTCAAATTGGCTTTTGGCATCCAGAATTAGTAGTTAGTCAAGGATTACTGCAAACCCTCACCCCCGCCCATGTAGATAGTGTTTTAGCACACGAACAAGGACATTACCATTACCGCGACACATTTTCGTTTTTCTGGCTGGGTTGCATACGCGCTTGTACAAGTTGGTTACCTAATACAGATGTGTTATGGGAGGAACTCTTAGCCCTACGGGAATTACGGGCTGATAGTTACGCAGCCTCCCAGGTAGACCCTTTGCTTTTGGCAGAGTCATTACTAATGGTAGTAAGTAGCACCAGTGTATCCTCACCCATTTGCTGTGCAGCTTTAGGAGCTAATACAGGCAATCGCTTAGAACAAAGAATAGAGGCTTTATTATCACCACCAGCACCCACACCAGAAATCAATTACCACTCCTGGAACAGGTTCATTTTAGCATTGATACCATTATTAACAGTGCTATTTCATAGCTAAAATTGCTCAAACACTCAAACAGCGCAGCTAAAACCTACTCAAGTTGTACAGGCTGCTAAATAGATATAGCAATTCTAAATGATTCATGAACAATTTCTGTTCCCTGTTCCCTGATCCGGTGTTCCCTTTCCTCACTGATAATTTCTCAACTCAAATAGGATGACTATATCAATAATGATTAATTAGCAGCCTTTACCAACCCCCACCTACAAATATTAAAAAAAATCTGGGTTAACCTCCGAAGTTAGTAACCCCATAATTTGCAACTTATTATACTATATACCAAATCCGTAACAAGTCTTCTATGACCACTGCTCAAGCTTTAACAAACCTCTCTTTTCCCATTCTCACCACACCCATCAATGATATTTTTGTGGGAGTCAATGCTTTAGATACAACTCTAGATTTAAGTAATTACTTTGATGACCCTTATACAACTGGTCTAGTAGCTAATTTTCAGTTATCTAACCCATCCATAGGTAATGGAGTTATCAAAGTAGTCCTGTTTGACCAAGAAGGACTAGGCGCACCCAAAACAGTGCAAAACTTCCAGAACTATGTCAACAGTGGCAGTTATGAAAATACTATCATTCATCGTTCTAATCCTAACTTCGTCATCCAGGGTGGTGGGTTTACTGTCGATAATTTAAATCTGGGAATAGTTACCACCAATACACCGGTGGAAAATGAGTTTAGTCCACAGCGGTCTAATGTGCGGGGAACCATCGCTATGGCTAAACTAGGTAATAACCCCAACAGCGCCACCAGTCAATGGTTTTTCAACTTAGAGGATAATTCCAGTAATCTTAACAATCAAAATGGTGGTTTTACAGTCTTTGGTCAAGTCTCTTCTAGCAATGACTTAAATACAATTGATGCGATCGCAGCAGTGCCAATTTATAACGCTAGTGGAATTCACCCTGCCTGGAGTGATCTTCCTCTCATTGTAGATGACCCTGCACAACCTGAGATTAACAGGGACGATAATTTTATCCGTTATAGTAACATTACAATTCTACAAGAAGAAGAAATAGAGTATACCATAGTTAGCAACTCCCGACCCGATTTAGTCACTGCTAACATTAACGGACAGCAACTTTTACTCGATTATCTTCCAGAGCAAACTGGGAAAGCAGATATTTCCCTTCGTGGGACTAACTTGTTTGGTGAGTTTGTAGAATATGAATTTTCTGTCACAGTGTTACCCAATTCTCAAAGCGTAACTCTAGCGATCGCCCCCACCAACGCCTTACAACCAGAAGGGAACGAAGGACTCACCCCCTTTACCTTCACAGTCACCCGCACAGGGGATACATCTAACACCAGTACTGCCATCTGGGCGGTTACAGGTACAGGTGAAAACCCTGCTAATACAGAAGACTTTGGCGGAACCCTCCCCACGGGTACAGTCACCTTTGCTGCTGGGGAAACATCTCAAGTAATTACAGTCAATGTCAGTGGTGATACGGAAGTAGAACAGGATGAGACCTTTACCGTTAGCCTCTCTAACCCTAGCAACGGGATAATTACCACCGACACAACTACGGGGACAATTCAAAATGATGATACACCACCAGTGGAGAGCGATCGCCAACAAATCACATCATTAGACAATTTAACTGTTAGCCCTGGTGGTAATGTATCGATTCCCTTATTCTACAACACCTCCACAGGTGATAATACCCACACTGGTATTAGTTTACGGCTGCATTATAACTCTAATGAACTAACCTTCCAAGATGTAGAAAACCTCTTTGATAAGGATCTATTTGTCAACGTAGACAACCTAGCTGATAGTGGGGACTTTGACAACAACCCGAATACTGACAAGTTTATCCAATTTGGTTATGCTGACTCTGAAGGTAACTGGCCTAACCAAACCCTACCGTTAAAGTTAGGGGACTTTAACTTTACCACCAGTGGTAACTTTGCCGGAACTCAACTTAATGTGACTTCCGATAATTTAGCCCCTGGTTATAACCTAGAAGCAGACCCGATTTTTGTAGGTAAGCAAGCATGGAATCTGGATATTGACGGGAATGGAGAAATTAAAGCACTTTCTGATGGGATTATGATAGTGCGCCATCTGTTTGGTACTTTCCCCGGTGAGAGATTAACCGAAGGTGCGATCGCCCCTAACGCTACTCGCAACCTAGGAGAAATTCAAGCCTACTTACAACAAGGAGTAGATAACCAATACCTAGATGTTGACGGGAATGGAGAAATTAAAGCTCTTTCCGACGGGATTATGATAGTACGCCATCTGTTTGGTACTTTCCCCGGTGAGAAATTAATTGAAGGTGCGATATCGCCTGATGCTACCAGGGATTTAACCCAGATACAAGCATATTTAACTCAGTTTAGCACCGTAGTCTAGAACTAATTTCTGGTTTGATTGATACTTATCTCAGATTAAACACCGAATTAAAACAAGCCAACTTAGTTGAAGAGCAACAAATCATAGACATTGTTACCAGTTGGATGGAAAGTTGTTTTATAACCTTTAAAAAGGTATAATTATTATCTTAATAAACAGGTAACAATTGTCGGTGATGTCAAACTGCGATCTGCTCAGTGCAGCAGCGCTTATGCGATCGCATCCCGTCAAGATAATCAGATACATAATCTTCGGTGTCACACAGATCCCCGACTTCTGGACAAATTATATGAGATTATTCCAATTATGTAAGAAGTCGGGGATCTGACTCACCTGCGATCTGCTAGAGCAGCAGCGTTTCGCTATCGCCGTTGTAGGTGGGGTGAGGGTATCACTCGGATACCCTGTGCGATCGCACATAAACCTCATATTCTTATATGTAAATCATGGTAGGATAAAATCCACTGACATAAATTACTCTAAACAAGTTACATAAAAACATTGCTTAAAAGACCAACATCTTAGTTTAGGAGAGCTTGGGAGAAAATATTATGACAACTAATATCATCACCCGCATCGGCGGTTACGATACTTCTGGCGAGGCTAGGGGTGTACAAGTAGTGGGGAACTACGCCTATGTGGCTGATTATGATGGCGGATTGCAAATAATAGATATCAGCAACCCCACAAACCCCACCCGCACCCGCGGTTACGATACTTCTGGCGATGCTAGGGGTGTACAAGTAGTGGGGAACTACGCCTATGTGGCTGATAATCATGCAGGGTTGCAAATCATAGATATCAGCAACCCCACAAACCCCACCCGCATCGGCGGTTACGATACCTATGGACGGGCTTTGAAGGTAGAAGTAGTGGGGAACTACGCCTATGTGGCTGATTATGATGGGGGATTGCAAATAATAGATATCAGGGACCCCGCTAACCCCAACCGCATCGGCGGTTACGATACCTCTAATAACCAAGCTAGGGGTGTACAAGTGGTGGGGAACTACGCCTATGTGGCTGATAGTCGGTTAGGATTGCAAATAATAGATATCAGGGACCCCGCCAACCCCACCCTCACCGGCCGTTACAGGGAGAATTGGAGCGATGCTAGGGATGTAGCAGTAGTGGGGAACTACGCCTATGTCGCTTTTGAATATGGAGGATTGGAAATAATAGATATCAGGAACCCCGCTAACCCCACGCTCACGGGGGGTTACAATCCCCCTGGTAATGACCGGGGTGTACAAGTAGTGGGGAACTACGCCTATGTGGCTGCTCGTTTTGGAGGATTGCACATAATAGATATCAGCAACCCCGCTAACCCCACCCGCACCGGCGCTTACGATACCTCGGGTATTGCTACGGATGTACAAGTAGTAGGGAACTACGCCTATGTGGCTGATGGGGATGCAGGATTGCAAATCATCGATGTGAGTCAGTTTACTCAATCCCCAACTAATCAACCATCCATAGCAATCATCGCCCCCACTAACGCCATACAATCAGAAGGAAACACAGGTACTACCCCCTTCACCTTCACAGTTACCCGCACAGGAAATACCACAGGTATCAGCACTGCTAACTGGGCGGTTACAGGTACGGGAACCAACCCCGCCAACGCGGCAGACTTCGGGGGAACCCTCCCCACAGGTACTGTTACCTTTGCTGCTGGGGTAACATCTCAAATAATTACAGTGAATGTCAGTGGTGATACGGTAGTAGAACAGGATGAGACCTTTACTGTCACCCTATCTAACCCCAGTAACGCCACTATTACCACCGCTACTGCTACGGGAACTATTAGGAATGATGATGCGAGTCTCGCCATTGCAGCTACCAACGCAGTCAGAGGAGAAGGAAACACCGGAACTACCCCCTTCACC
>NZ_JAQMUH010000179.1:0-3770 GCF_028331025.1 Anabaenopsis arnoldii
AGACGCGATATTTCTCTTAAGATTTACAAGAAAGACTACCGCTATCATTGCTTGGTTTTCGCGTTGGCAATAGTCTTAATTCAATACCTGATATCGTATTATATATCAAGTGGGCGATTTTCTTAACTCACTTATGTCAATTCTTGTCAACATAAGTATAGTTTTGTCTATAAAATAGTCAGCTTAGGACTAGCTCTTTCTCATAGTCTACTGCCAAATAGCTTCTTTTTGATTAATCTACTTTATGACAAGCTTTAATCGCTCTACCACTCGTCGGTTGAAAACATTAACTCAAATTCCTTCTGTATGGGAGGGCGATCGCCGTCCAATGTCATCGTCGCCAACATCAGCTTCAGACTCCGAGAGCAACGGTGAATGTATTCTTTGGGTAGATGGTTCCCAAGGTGTGGTGCGGGGGATGGATGTAGTATCTCCTGAAATAGGTCCAGAAGCAATTGTTCGCACCTTAATGCGTGCAATGGAGCATCCCCATAGCCCTGGTAAACCCGCCAGACCCCAAAAGATTGTAGTTAAAGACCGAGAAATTCAGTTTTACCTGCGGGGTGTGCTGCAAGGCTTGGATATTAGCATTGATTACGTTCCCGAATTGCCCTTAATCGACGAACTATTCCGCGGATTTACTGAGATACAGGATAACCAAGTTCCCGATTTACCTCCCCAATATGCACAAGTATTGCGTGATCAGGCCTTCGCTGTTTGGCACACTGCACCTTGGGAATTTTTACAAGAACAACAAATATTATCAATAGAGATTAATAACTGGGACGTTGGGACACTGTACGTTTCCGTGATGGGGATGTTGGGGATGGAGTACGGTATTTTACTTTATCGCTCTGAAGATTCGCTGAGGCAGTTTCGGGCAGAAGTTTTAGAGGATGATGAATCACAAGCACATTTAGAAGAGGCTTTCCTCAAACAAGACTGTCTATTTCTGACTTTTGAAAGTGAAGATGAAGATGAAGATGAAGATGAAATGGATGGGGACGAGGATTTAAGCGATTTACCCATATCGGAAATTGAGCCTACTTTCGGTAATATCCACCCATTAGAAGGATTGCGGTCGGTTTTGTATGAAGAGGAAGCACTAGCAGTGTTTGTGGCTCTAGAGAGCCTGATCCGCTTTATCCGCGATTACCATAACCAGCTCGATAGTGAAACTTTTCCTACCCTCAGCCGTCGCTATCGTATTTCTGTACCTAAATCCAATTCAGAATCAATTAAGTCTTTGTCTGTGACTGTCTCCACTATGCCGCAATTAGCAGCAGAATTAGAGGAAATGGCAGGTTGGGGCATGGAAGAACTAGAAATGGGAGCCGAAGACTTGCCTGATTTTCCTGGCTTGCGAGATGATCTGATTCCAGAAAATTCTTTTATCAGTCTGGGAGTAATCTCTTGGGAAATGTTAGACTCATTGCGTCAAGGAGTTCTAAATTATCAGTCTGCTGAAATATCAAAAGTGGGTGATGGATTACCGGTAGTTTTAATTCAAACCTCACGACCCAAGGCTAAAACTATCATTGAAAATATTGTCGCAGCCGGCGGACTCAAAGCCATTTGCTTTAATCCGGGTGCTGATCCTTTTGATGGCGATCGCTACGATTTAGGTTTGTTGCAAACTGAAAATGGCGAATTATTCTTGTTCGGTGAATTTTTAGATGATGATCCAACCCATGGAGAGGCGCGGAAAAAATGGGATGAGCGGTGTAAAAACACCAACGGCTACTGTGCTTTGATTATTGCCAAAGGAATAAAAGGATCTACGAGTCGCAACCCCCAATTAGGAGATATGATGGCTTTATTTGAAGCGCACTCACTTTCTCATCAAGCCCTAGGTTTTGGCACTCTGCAACTCATGCCTGAGTGAGAATTTGACTAAAACTTACCCAAGAATCAATAGCTAATTCCGCTACCAACTCAGTTACAATTTGTAAAGAAACTGAAAGGGTAAGATGGAATGCGCGTTGCAATTGTGGGTGCGGGACTGGCTGGGCTAGCAACCGCGGTAGATTTGGCTGATGCTGGTTGTGAAGTAGAGATTTTTGAGTCCCGCCCATTTGTTGGTGGTAAAGTCAGTAGTTGGGTAGATGAAGATGGCAACCATATTGAAATGGGATTGCACGTATTTTTTGGTTGTTACTACCAGCTATTTGATTTAATGGAGAAAGTGGGGGCATTATCCAATTTACGGCTAAAAGAACATACCCACACTTTTATTAATCAAGGGGGACGTACTGGTAGTTTAGATTTTCGCTTTATTACTGGTGCGCCTTTCAATGGATTAAAGGCATTTTTTACAACTTCTCAATTATCATTACAAGATAAACTACAAAATGCCATCGCCTTGGGTACTAGCCCCATTGTTCGCGGATTAGTAGACTTCAACGGGGCGATGAAAACTATCCGTAACTTAGATAAAGTTAGCTTTGCTGAATGGTTCCGCAGTCACGGCGGTAGTGAGGGTAGTATCAAACGGATGTGGAACCCCATTGCTTATGCTTTGGGATTTATTGATTGTGATCATATTTCCGCCCGTTGTATGTTGACAATCTTCCAGTTTTTTGCATCTAAAACTGAAGCCTCAATTATGCGGATGCTGGAAGGTTCCCCAGATGAGTATTTGCACAAGCCCATCCTGAAATATTTAGAAGCAAGAAACGTTAAAATTCATACTCGTCGCCAAGTCAGGGAAATTCAATTTACTCAATCAGGAGAACAAACTCAGGTAACTGGTATTGTAGTTGCCCAAGGTGACACCACACAAACCGTTAGGGCTGATGCTTACCTGTGTGCTTGCGATGTCCCGGGGATTCAGCGTATATTACCCGAAGAGTGGCGTAAGTGGTCGGAATTTGACAATATTTATAAATTAGATGCAGTACCCGTGGCCACAGTACAGCTGCGATTTGATGGCTGGGTAACAGAACTCCAAGATGAACACGAACGCAAACAGCTAAATCATGCCGCGGGGATAGATAATTTACTGTATACTGCCGATGCTGACTTTTCTTGTTTTGCTGATTTAGCCCTGGCTAGTCCCAGTGATTATTATCGCCCGGGACAAGGGTCTTTATTACAGTTGGTACTCACACCGGGAGATCCTTTTATTAAACAAACCAATGAAGCGATCGCCCAACACGTCCTCAAACAAGTTCATGAACTGTTCCCCTCATCCCGCGAACTGAATATGACTTGGTATAGTGTTGTAAAACTGGCGAAATCACTCTACCGAGAAGCACCAGGGATGGATCCTTACCGTCCTGACCAAAAAACCCCAGTGCATAACTTCTTTTTAGCAGGTAGTTATACTCAACAAGATTATATTGACAGCATGGAGGGAGCAACCATTTCTGGACGGCGTGCAGCAAAAGTGATTTTAGAGAACCTGAAACAATAAGCAAACGCACTAAGCAGAGGTTAGCCAATAGCTAGTTATTTGCTAACAATAGATTATATATCCTCATAACTGCTCAGATAGTGGTATGGCTTATGTACCACTACGAGAAGCAGTCAAACAACTGGGACTGCACCCAAACACTTTAAGGAAGTACGCAGACAATGGCAAGATTGAAAGCATCAAAAACGAAGGAGGACAAAGACTTTTTCACGTTGAATCCTACCTCCGTGGTGCCACTAGAACTTCCATTGTCTGCTACTGCCGAGTTAGTTCAACCAAACAACGAGACGACCTTGGTAGACTTGCCTATATGCAATCACTCTACCCAGATGCCGAAATCATCAAAGATATCGGC
>NZ_JAQMUH010000180.1:0-16101 GCF_028331025.1 Anabaenopsis arnoldii
GAATGATTGCCATTAAGTCCTCGACTAATTCCTGTTGTGGAGATAGTGATTCTTGATTGGCTACAATAATTTCACATCTTACAGATGTAGCTAGTTCAAGGATGAAATCAAAAGCAAATCGGCACATTCTATTGTGTGCCACAACAATCGTTGAAATTTCGCCCCTTAACATCGACATCATTATTATTGACAGAAATTTATTTCTTTTAAAATTTAAACCTCCACCAATTTCTGATACCCAATCATCAACAGATAATCCCCTATTTAAGCAAAAAGTTTCCATTGCAGCTATTTGATTTTTTAGTTCCGGTTTTTGCCCACTAGATGATACCCGACAATAAACTATTACTTTTCGTTTTGATTCAATAGGTTTCAGTCCTTGGGCTATCAATAAGTCATCTTTAGTATAGAAACGATGTCCTGATAATGTTCTTTTAGCAGGAAGCTTCCCAAATGAATCCCATCGTTGTAATGTCTTGACTGACACCCCAATTTTCTCTGCAAACTCATGAGGTTTAAACATAAATACACTTATAGGTTTGTAGATAAGTGTATAGGCTTGTCTATTTAATTCTCAACTAGGCTACTACTCTCAACTTGATTCTCGGCTATGAATAGCTACTCACTTTTTTGGCGCAGTCGTCTACGGCTAGCCCTTTGGTATGCTGGGGTCATGGGTGTGATTTTGAGTGTTTCTGGCTTGGGAATGTATCGAGCAATGGTACAAACAAACTGGGCAGCAATGGAGCGCGAAATAGAATCAATTGCGGGAACTTTACACGATAGCGTCGAACCACTACTACCCGCTGGGGAAGAACCTACTGCTGTGCTGCAACAAATTTTTCCTGATCTGTGTTTGAGTGGGGAACCTTGTCAGGCTACGCCAACCCTGATTCAACGACACACCATTGGTATCAGCGATCGCACCACATATTATATTCGGCTGTTCAATCATCAAGGTAAACTCCTGGCTTTTTCACCCAATCAACCCCTATCTGTGCCGCCAACTCTCAACCGCAATTCATGGCAAACCTTCCGCACCGCTAAGGGTATTCGCTATCACCAATTCACCACGATTTTACATAGTGCCAATGCTGATTCATCCTGGGGCTATTTGCAAATTGGGCGCACTTTAGAACATTTTGATCAGGAAATCAGGCGAATTCAATCGATTATGGCCATTGCTTTGCCTATTGCTTTGAGCTTGGTTGCTACTTCTAGTTGGTGGCTTTCAGGATTAGCAATGCAGCCGATTTACCACTCCTATCAGCAACACCAACAATTTACCGCCAATGCGGCCCATGAATTGCGATCGCCCCTGGCTAGCCTGTTGGCAACTGTGGAAGCTATTCTGCGCATACCCCAATCAAATCCACAGGATATGCAAATAATGCTTTATACTGTTGAGCGCCAAGGACGACGATTGAGCCATTTGATCGCGGACTTACTCTTGTTAACCAGTCTTGAGCAAAATTCAGATGGAGAGCAATTTTCGGTTCCTTGTTGCTTAAATGATTTGGTGAGCGATTTGACCGAAGAATTTTTAGAGATGGCCACTGCTGGTGATATTCACTTAACCTGCCAAATTCCCACTTACGAGGTTTATACTTTAGGTAACGAATCCCAACTTTACCGTTTAGTGTCAAACTTGATTGCCAATGCCATTCAGTACACACCCACTGGGGGATATGTAACTGTTAGCCTAGTCAAGAGTGATTACACTGCTGTGATTGCGGTGAAAGATACAGGGATTGGCATTGGGCTTGCTGATCAGGAGCGAATTTTTGAGCGCTTTTACCGTGTTGATGGCGATCGCTCTCGTAAAACCGGAGGTACAGGGTTGGGGCTAGCCATTGCTCTGGCGATCGCCCAAAAACATCAGGGGATTCTCAAAGTTGAAAGTCAGGTGGGAAAAGGTAGCATTTTCATGCTAGTATTGAAAATACAACGGCTAGAAACACGTGGCACTGAACTACCTCACGAGTAGTATGGCTAGCGCCACGCTATCGCTATCAGAAACTATGACAGCGGTAAACCAATTTTCTGTGCTGTCTCCCTGGCCATATCCCAGACATCTTGGGATGTGATGCCGCCGGTACCTCGCCAATTGCCACTGATGCCTGTATAATCTCCCATGGGCTGAAATACGTTACCGTCGGTGATGTGGGCTGGTTTGTGATCCTGAAAGTGATCCTGATCAACTTGCTTTGCCATCATCGGTTCATATAGGTCTGGGGCTAAGGTTTTTTGTAATATCTGCAAGTATACAGCTTGACCAACGACAATTTCTCGCTGTGGTTTATTCACTAACTCGACAATGGCATCAGCTACCTGTTTAGCCGGGTATACAGGGGTCATGGCCTTAGTTTGGCGACCGGTGTAATTGGCAGCGTGTTGAAAAATTGGTGTATCTATAGAACCTGGTAGTACTGTACAAACATGAATGTCTTTGGCATTATCTAAATACAATTCCATGCGCAGAGAGTCGGAAAGACCACGAATCGCATATTTACTGATGGTGTAAGGGCTGGTGTATGGCTGACCGGTTACCCCCACTACTGAGGAAACATTGATCAGGTTACCGCTACCTTGTTCTCGGAAGTACGGTAACACAGCCCGCGCACCGTAAATATAACCAAATAGATTGGTTTCAATTACCTGGCGAAATACTTCCGGGGGTGCTTCTTCAAATCTGGCAAATAAACTAACAGCGGCATTATTTACCCATACATCAATTCTGCCAAAAGATGCGATCGCCCGCTGGGTTAATTCTTGAACTTCCGACTCATTACTAACATCGGTTGGTATGGCTAGAGCCGTTCCACCCAAGTGTTGACATTCTTGGGCTACTTCTTCGAGTGCTGTTTGATTCCGTGCTGCTAAAACTAATGTTCCCCGTTTTTTGGCAAATTCTAGAGCTGTCGCCCGTCCAATACCGGTTGATGCACCTGTAATTACAATGACTGAATTTCTAATCGGTCGTGTCATATTTCTTTCTCCACCAGAGGATGTATGATTTAGCGTTATTGCCTTTAATTACTTAAAAATACTCGTACCAATCCTATAGAAAATATTGACATTTTTATCACAACCTTAAGATAGATATTTCTAATTATGATTATTCCCAGTCCAGGAGTAACTTGCAGTTCATTAAAGCCTTTTTCAGGCTCATGAAGTACACACCAATTCCCTATTCCCTGTTCCCTGTTCCCTGTTCCCTGTTCCCTCAAACTAAAAAAAATTGTATCTCACGACCATGGGAAATGCTATATAAATCTACCTCTGAATATTTCCAGTGATGGAATAAAAAGCGTCATTACCGAGCTAAAGTCAAATTACAATCATTCTCTGGCGGTGTTATGAAAATTGGCACTGATTATTTAGGTGATGGTGTTTGTACATTTACCGTTTGGGGTCCCAATTTAGCAACAGTCTCACTGGAAATTATCTCCCCCCAGCGGCGCTTACTTCCGATGCAGCAGTTAGGGGAATATTGGCAATTTACCGGGAGAGATATTGCTCCAGGAACACAATATTTATATCTATTAAATAATAGTGAGTCTCGACCTGACCCAGCATCACATTTTCAGCCTTTAGATGTACATGGACCTTCCCAAGTTATAAATCATAGTTTTGGTTGGAGTGATCACAGTTGGTCTGGTATTCCATTGGAAACGATGATTATCTATGAATTGCATGTTGGTACTTTCACCCCGGAGGGAACCTTTAGGTCGATTATTCCCCGACTCCCAGATTTACGAGAATTGGGAATAAATGCTATTGAACTTATGCCTGTAGCCCAATTTCCCGGAGAACGCAATTGGGGTTATGATGGTGTTTATCCCTTTGCGGTACATAATTCCTATGGTTCCCCTGATCAGTTAAAACAATTAGTTGATGCTTGTCATCAAGAGGGAATAGCTGTAATTTTAGATGTGGTTTATAACCACTTTGGCCCAGAGGGTAATTATACAAGTCGCTTCGCACCTTATCTCACAGAAACTTATCGCACTCCTTGGGGTAGTGCGATTAATTTTGATCATGCACATAGCTATAATGTCCGGCAATTTTTTATTCAAAATGCCATATATTGGTTAACTGAATTTCATATTGATGCTTTACGCTTAGATGCTATTCACGCTATTTATGATTTGGGTGCAAAACACTTTTTAGCTGAACTGGCTGAAAATGTAGCTGTGCTTTCTGCGCAACAGGGACGGAAACTTTATTTAATTGCTGAAAGTGATTTAAATGACCCGCGTATTATTCGCCCACCTGAGTTGGGTGGTTATGGGATTGATGCTCAATGGAGTGACGACTTTCATCATTCATTATATAGTTTGTTGACAGGCGATCGCACAGGATACTATCAGGATTTTGGTCTGTGTGAACATCTAGTAAAAGCCTACAAAGATACTTTTGTTTATGACTGGCAATATTCCCATTATCGCCAACGTTATCACGGAAATAACACCAGCGATCGCCCTCCATCTCAATTTATAGTTTACAGCCAAAATCATGACCAGATAGGTAACAGAGTTTTAGGTGAAAGATTATCGCAACTGGTAAATTTTGACTCCTTAAAATTAGCTGCTGGTATAGTTTTACTTTCTCCCTATATTCCCCTGTTATTTATGGGGGAAGAATATGGCGAACAATCACCATTTATATACTTTGTTAGTCATTCAGACCCCCATTTAATTCAAGCAGTTAAACAGGGACGTAAACAGGAATTTTCGGGTTTTTCTGCTCAAGGAGAACCTCCACCCCCAGAGTCAACTAACACCTTTAACCTCTGTAAGCTGAATTGGGAAAAACGCCAAGCAGGTCAGCATCAAGTTTTATTATCATTTTACCAAAATTTGATTCAGATACGCCGCGAAAATCTCTCTTTATTACAAAGCAGCAGAGAAAATTTAGAAATAGGATTTTATGAAGATAAAAAGCTAATTTTATGGTGTAAATGTCGGGAAAATAACCAGATATTTTGCGCCATGAATTTTCAGAATTATCAAGTTAGGTTTAACCATAACTTTGCAAGTAATAATTGGGTTAAAGTTTTAGATTCTGCTGCAACTAAATGGTTAGGTAGGGGTTCACAGTTACCGGATAAAGTTAAATTACAGCAGCAATTAACCCTACCTCAGCAAAGTTTTGTAGTTTATCAAAAATCAACACCCACAGACAAAGAATAACCTAAAAAGGAGTTATTTTTGCTATGCGCATACCTACAGCAACTTATCGCATTCAATTCAATTGTACATTTAATTTTAATTCGGCTGAAAAAATTGTCAATTATCTGGATGATTTAGGTATTTCTGACCTATACGCATCACCAATATTTAAAGCCAGAATAGCTAGTACTCACGGCTATGATATAGTTGACCCTAATCAGTTAAACCCAGAGTTAGGAACACCAGCAGATTTTGCGGCTTTAGTTGCAGAACTAAAACAGCATAATATGGGGTGGTTACAAGATATTGTTCCTAACCATATGGCTTATGATAGCCAAAACCAATATCTGATGAATGTTCTAGAAAATGGTAGTAATTCTGTTTATGCAAACTATTTTGATATTTCTTGGAATTCTCCCATAGTTAATGGATTTGGTGAGAATCAACAACAACTATTAGCACCTTTACTTGGTAACTTTTATGGTGATTCTTTGGAAAATGGGGAAATTAAACTTAAATATGGTCAAAATGGCTTGAGTGTTAATTATTATGATTTGAGCTTCCCACTGAAACTGGAATCTTACGCTACGTTTCTGAATCAAAATATAGCTAAATTATCTGAAGTTTTAGGGAGAAATAACCCCATATTTGTCAGACTTCTAGGTATTCTTTATGTAGTCAAACATATACCTGCTGATGTCACAGCAAAGGAACGACAAGACCAAATTGATTTTGTCAAAGGATTGTTGTGGGAACTCTATACAGATAATAGAGATTTTAAAGGATTTATTGATAATAATATCAATTTTTTTAATGGTCAACCCGGTAACCCAGAAAGCTTTAATCTTTTAGATAGTTTACTCTCTGAACAATTTTTCCGCCTCGCTTTTTGGAAGGTGGGCGCAGAAGAGATTAATTACAGGAGGTTTTTTACTATTAACGAGTTAATTTCTGTTAAAAGTGAAGATTTTCAGGTATTTGAACACACCCACAGTTTAATTACTAACTTGGTGAAGGAAAATCAAATTACCGGTTTACGAGTTGACCATATTGATGGTCTTTATAACCCAACTGAGTATTTGCAGAGATTACAAGCAAAAGTAGGTGATACATACATCATAGTTGAAAAGATTCTGGAAGCGGGAGAAGATTTACCTCACTACTGGTCAATTCAGGGGACTACGGGTTATGATTTCTTAAATTATCTGAATGGTATTTTTTGTCAATCTGCAAGTGAAGATGATTTGACTAAAACTTACTGTAATATTACGGGGTTTAGAACAGACTATGAGCAACTGACTGTTGATAAGAAGCACTTAATTTTAGAAACAAATTTAGCAGGAGATGTTGATAATTTAACTTATATTTTTAAGAAAATAGCGAGTAAACATCGTTACGGTAATGATTTTACCATTAATGGTTTAAAAAGAGCGATCGCCCAAATCCTCACTTTATTTCCCATTTACCGCACTTATACCCATCAGAGTGAGATTTTAGCTGCAGACCGCCAATATATCACAGCAGTAATTCAACAAGCTAAATCAAATCTACCTCTATTACACCATGAATTAACTTTTATTGAAAAAGTCCTGTTACTGGAATATGAAAATTCTCTCACACCAGAAGACCAAGAGCAATGGCTGTATTTTGTCATGCGACTACAACAGTATACTGGTCCGTTAATGGCTAAAGGCGTTGAAGACACTGCATTATATGTTTATAACCGGTTTATTTCCTTAAACGAAGTCGGTGGAAACCCAGCTAAATTTGGTTTGACTCTTACCGATTTCCACGACTTTAACCAACAGCGCCAAACTCGTTGGCTACACTCGGTGAATACTACCTCTACCCATGATACTAAAAGAGGTGAAGATGTTCGCGCCAGATTAAATGTTTTATCAGAAATTCCCGAAGAATGGCAAAAACAAGTTTATGGATTTTGTGAAATTAACCGTGTTCACAAAACCAGTATAAATAAAACTTTATCCATACCAGATACTAATGACGAATATCAATTATATCAGATGCTCATAGGGGCATTGCCATTTTTTGAACATGAGTATAGCAATTTTAATGACCGCATTCAAGATTATGTACTCAAAGCTGCTAGAGAAGCTAAACTTTATACAGCATGGCTGCGACCCAATCAAACCTATGAAAATGCTTTAACTAAATTTGTGGCCGAAGTCTTAAAATTATCCCCAGAAAATAAATTTTGGCAGAAATTTTTACCCTTTCAGCAAAAGGTCGCCTACTATGGTATCTTTAACTCTTTATCTCAGACATTAATAAAAATCACATCCCCAGGAGTTCCAGATTTTTATCAAGGAACTGAACTTTGGGATTTGAGTATGGTAGACCCGGATAATCGTCGTCAAGTTGATTTTGAAATTCGCCAGGATCATCTCAAATTCATTAAACAACAAATCCAGAGGGATATTTTAAACTTGATAGATGAACTATTAGCCACCAAAGAAGATGGTAGAATAAAGTTATTTCTCACTATCCAAGCCTTAAAAGCCAGAAGGGAAAACATCAGGGTTTTTCAAGAGCGTGGCTATATCCCCTTAGAAACTGGGGGAAAATTCTCAGACCATATCATTGCTTTTGCGAGAATACATGGTGATGATCAAATAATTACCATTGCACCCCGCTTTCTTACCAGTGTAATTCAACCAGGTGAATATCCTCTTGGTTTATCAGTCTGGGATGACACTTATATTAGTTTACCACCATCCGCGTCTTTGATGTGGCAAGATAGCATTACCGGGGAAAAGCTCAAAGCTGATCAAAATATCGCAGTTGGGGAAGCACTGCAAAACTTCCCCGTAGCACTTTTAAAAAAGTGTAACTCGGATCAAAAAACTTGGCGATAACGTGGCTTAAACTATACCTTGACAAAATTCAAGGAGCTAACCGAGCTTTACCTTGACGCTGCTTTTCATACCATTGTGCGATCGCCGGTGTCCATTCTACAAAATGAGGCCACATCAGTTCACACAACTTTTGAATTTCCAATTGAGCATCCTTTTTATATCTCATATCACAAAAGTGCATGAAGGAGCGTAAATTGAAACTGACCACAAAATGCTGGCGATAATCAAAAGGTACCTTACCTCTAGCGTGTTCCTCAGACATTCCCCCCTCAAAATCGGCTTTATAACGCTTCGCAGCTTCCAGACACCATGCTAAATCCGCTGTGCGTTGTTCGGGAGAATAGTAATATTTTTTACCATTTCTATCGGAGTAATAACCAACTGGACGCAGGTAAAAAACCTCTTCAATGTCTTTTTTGCCTTCCACTACATCAATAAATTGGTTACCCGTATACCTAAAAGACTGGACATCGAAAGATACAGATATTCTATGAGTACGAGCCTGCTGCATCACACTATGGGGGAAATAACCACAGTTGAAAACAATTTGGGGATGCTCCAATGGTCCATAATGTCCCCTCTCCCCCGCTAATAGTCGCTTAAGAATAATTTCGCCACATTTTGACTCTGTAGGCCAGGAGTCACGCTGATCATACACCAAGCCATCACTATAATCTTGGTGCATCGCGGCGTAAATCACCTGCTGAGGATTTGGTGTTTTGGCAATCACCTCTACTCGAAATCGATCCATTGATAAATTGCAGCCTGTTCGTTAAATGTCTTTGACACTCCCCACGTCTAAAGCCGGGGGATTCTTGAAGAGTCACCAAACTGACCTTCAATGGTGCTGGCAAAAACACCCTACACGCTCATAACAACATCAATGCAAAAGGTATTGCAATTGCGCTTACTTTTTTTTTGCTTTGGTGAGTCCATCGCAATGCCAGTTAGGTACGCTCAACATCCTGCCATTATTCGCCCTTTAACTATTCCAAATCAAGTTGGATATGTCCGTTGCCGGGATTTCTCCGCACTAGGATGAATCATCACGTAGATGGTTATTCTTACTCCCTTTGACTATTATACCACTGTGGCTAAAGCCAGTCAATCGTTCTAATGCGACTAAAGTCCCTATCGACTTATCCCCATGTCTAAAAGCCATTGGCTCAGGTCTCGTTTTCTGGTCAACCCAATTTAACCCACTACCCAACCAAGATCAGGGAGCATCCTCAAAATTAATTCAGTTCAGATAGTTTACAAAAATTCATCTGTTTGTTATAATTATTTACATAAGAACTAAAAAACCGGAAAAATTATATGCGTAGCAACACAAGCATTGTTGACGACCAAGGTCTAATGAACAACTTTGCCATTGAGCCAAAGGTTTATGTAGATGAGCAAGGCGATCGCACCGGGTTTACTCCCTACGCCGAATTACTCAACGGTCGTTTAGCAATGATTGGTTTTGTCTCTCTTATAGCCTTAGAAGTATTCACAGGACATGGTATCTTCGGCCTTTTGGCAAGCCTGTAAAAATTAATCTTGACTTTAACATATAAAATATTATTAAGACGTTTACTATAAACGTCTTTAATTTTATGGAGAGTTCGATGGTATTTTGACAGTAACGCACCAGCAAGAGCCGTTGTCAGATTAAATTATCAGGGTGAACTATGGTTTTAACTGCTTCCACAATGTTGCCATTAGGCACACAAGCACCAGATTTTCATCTACCAGAAGTGGTATCTGGAAAAACAATTTCCCTAAATACATTTGCTGATAAAAAAGCATTGTTAATCATGTTTATTTGTCAGCATTGCCCATTTGTCAAACATATTAAAACGGAATTAGCCCTGCTAGGAAAAGATTATTTCAACAGTGAGTTAGGTATCCTTGCTATCAGTGCCAATGATGCGGAAAAATACCCAGATGATGGGCCAGAGTCTTTGAAAGCAATGGCCAGAGAACTTGATTTGAAGTTTCCTTTGTGTTACGACCAGACCCAAGAAACTGCAAAAGCTTATACAGCAGCTTGTACACCTGATTTCTTCCTATTTGACTCAGAAGGTAAACTGGCTTATCGGGGACAACTAGATGATAGCCGTCCCAGTAATAATCAACCGGTGACAGGTGCAGATTTACGCAGTGCGATCGCCGCAGTGTTGGCCGGTCAACCCATTACCATAGAACAAAAGCCTAGTATTGGCTGCAATATTAAATGGAAACCCGGTAATGAACCCAGTTATTTTGGGTGATTGCGGTTGGGGATGAATTGCTTTCATCCCCGGTTCCCAGTCCCAAAAAAACCTTGGTTAGTGATGAATTTCCAGATTCAAGATGTAACTTCCCAATTGGACTTTTTCAGCCCATAATTCATATTCCAGATGCAAATACTCTGGTAAATAACTTCCCTTGAGTGAGAGGATTTTCGTAAAATTTCGTAACCGCATGGGGGTATGAGATTGCAAAGACTCTGTAGGTAACCAATAACGGCTCAGTCCATAAACGCCTTGTTCCCAGAAATGACGATAACTAACTTGATCATGACCTTGCATAGTCATAATTACGCGGTAGGGCGAAATCTCCAGCCACAAAATTCGCGGACTTCTGGGGGTTTGAGCTTGCTTGTGATTTCCGTGATAGATGTCTTGTGAACCTAAAGAACTGGCCACTTCACAGGTAATTAGGGGCGGTACTGTCAACAGTAAATGGAATTTATCCGTATCTTTTTGATACAGTGTACCGTCAGTCTCAACCACAGACCGGAGGGGCAGATCAGTGGAAATAAGTGATAAACATACAGGCTTGCGGTGATGGGTGAGCATGGGAGCGATGGGAGCTAAACGCTATTGAATGAGATAAAAATAACACTAATACTTTTAGCTGTGACAATCAGCAAGTAAAGGGTCAAACATCCTCAATACTAACTGAATTTGCTGATTGGGTAAGTGAAATAAGTTAACACAAAAATCCCTAGAAAAATCAAAAAATCTAAAGTATTTTAGTATGAACTAGAGGTAGTTTATACCAAGCCGTCAAAGCCACCGCCAAAGCATCAGCAGCATCATCTGGTCGGGGGATCTCATCTAAATCCAATTCCCGCGCCACAGCATCTTGCACTTCAGACTTATCGGCATTACCATAACCGGTTAGGGCTTGTTTAATTTGGGCGGGAGTAAATTCCACATAGGTCAGCTGATGCTGTGCTAAAGCTAACAAAAGCACACCTCTAGCCTGTGCCACAAGAATTGTACTCGACATCCGATAGAAAAATAATTTTTCTACCGCTACCAAATCTGGCTGTAATTCCTGAATCACAGTGTGTAAATCGTCAAATAAGGTACATAGGCGCTGTCCCATCTCCATTTTAGCAGAGGTCTGGATGACCCCGAAATCTACCATTTTCACCGATGTATCGGTGATTTGAGCGGGATTCTGGGTGCAACTAATTAGCCCGAAGCCCAAAATTGCTAATCCCGGATCTAATCCTAAAATACGTTTTTCCATTAAATTCAAGTTGAAAGTCACACTGGCAAGTTTGACCACTTGCTGCTAATCTAAAATCCTGAATCAAGTTGAAATTTCACATTTGATGTTAAGACCAAGTAGGGTAAGTTTCCTGTTAATCATTTATTTTGTAGCACTGGTCTGAATCAGGTATGTCAATTGGTTTTCTCAATCGGCTTCTTAAAGCCCTGCAAAAGCAGTCTACCTGCTTCACCTCTCACCGTCTCAACCAGTGGTTCAAGTGGTTATCCCCAGGACTAGCTATAAAACGTTGGTTACTTATCAGTCTGGGGGGTGTACTGTTGGCAATTTTGGGGTTAGCAATATCGGTGAAGCTAACCCCAATTTTTTGGGCTATAGAGTTGCTTAGGAGTTTTTTGGCAGTAATTGCTGAGGTTTTACCCCACTATATTAGTGGACCGTTGGTGTTACTGGCTGGTTTACTGTTGCTGCTTTGGGGTCAAACTCGGACTGTAGGCTCAATTACTCAGGTGCTACGACCAGATAGCGAAGAGGAATTAATTGACGTTCTGATGGCACATCGCCGATTATACCGCGGTCCAAAAATTGTCGTGATTGGTGGTGGTACAGGACTTTCTACTTTATTACGGGGATTGAAAACCTATAGCGCCAATATTACCGCTATTGTAACTGTAGCTGATGATGGTGGGTCTTCGGGGCGGTTACGTCAGGAATTTGGTGTTTTACCACCGGGGGATATTCGTAATTGTGTAGCAGCACTGGCAAATGAAGAAAAGTTATTAACAGAATTATTTCAATATCGTTTTAAGGCTGGGGATGGGTTGATAGGCCATAGTTTTGGCAATTTGTTTTTAACTGCTATGACTGATATTACTGGGGATTTAGAACAGGCGGTAGCAGCCAGTTCTAAGGTGCTAGCTGTACAAGGACAAGTGTTACCGGCTACTCTAAGTGATGTTAGTCTCTGGGCAGAATTAGAGGATGGTCGTCGCGTTGAGGGAGAATCTAGTATTCCTGAAGCCGGGGGTAAAATTGTCAAAATTGGGTGTATCCCCCCAAATCCGCCGGCTTTGCCCGCAGCAATTAAGTCCATTAAGGAGGCGGACTATATTATTATCGGCCCTGGTAGTTTGTATACTAGTATCATTCCGAATTTACTTATACCAGAAATCGCCGATGCGATCGCCAAATCTACAGCCCCTCGCATCTACATTTGCAATATTATGACTCAACCAGGAGAAACCCAGGGATATACTGTTGGTGACCATATTCAAGCTATTGATGCAGTCTGCGGAAACAGACAACTGTTTGATGCGGTTTTAGTACACAAAAAATCTCCCTCTGCGACATCACTCATCCGTTATGCTCAACAAAATTCCCATCCAGTATTCTTGGATAGAGAAAATGTCACCCTATTAGGGCGGCGAATTGTTCTAGCTAATGTCTTACATGAAGATGAAACAGGTTACGTGCGTCACAATCCCCAGAAACTAGCACGAGTGTTATTACGGTGGTACAGTGGAAATCATCATGGCAAGTGAATTCAAAATGGAACCAGAAAAAATATCCCATTTTGACCCGTCTGGGAATATTGTACTTACAGATGCACAGGCAACTCTCAGCTTAGGCATTGCACTTGGTCAAAACCTCACTCCTGGGACTGTAATTTTATTAGAAGGTGATTTAGGCAGTGGTAAAACTACCCTAGTGCAGGGAATTGGTCAAGGTTTAGGCATCACTGAATCAATTGTTAGTCCTACTTTTACCCTGATTAATGAGTATACCCAAGGGCGTATACCTCTATACCATTTAGATTTATATCGCCTAGAACCCGCTGAGGTTGTGGCTTTGAACCTAGAAACCTATTGGGAAGGTGTGGAGGTGATACCGGGAATTGTGGCCATTGAATGGCCAGAACGAATGTGCTACAAGCCGGATAGTTATCTGAGGGTGTTATTGACCTATGGGGAAGACGGGACTCGTCAAGCCCAAATTACTAGGCTCTAGATATGGTTTAGCTGTAGGCTAAAAGAGCGATCGCCTGAAGCCACACAAGTTCAAAAAGCGATCGACCAAAAGGGAACAGGGAACAGGGAACAGGGAACAGGGAACAGGGAATACACCCAACACACACAAAAAACAATCAAATCCAGTCCCCTTTCCCTTATAAAGGGAAAGGTGAGGGTGGGGTCAAATAATATTCGATACACTAATCATGACTTGACAAACATCCTCTTACCGGTTAAACATCATCCCCAAATTTTCCCCAAATTAACTACCAACCCAGGTAAAACATCCTCACCAGACAAGGTTAATGGCAATTTTAAAACCTCTACCTCTTGTCCAGGACGATAAATTTCTACTTCCTGTTTTTTCCGATTTATTAACCAACCTAAACGACAACCATTTAAGATATATTCCTGCATTTTCTCCTGAACTTTTTTCAAATTATCCGATGGTGACATAATTTCAATAGCAAAGTCAGGACATAGGGGAATGAACTTTTCTTTTTGTTCTTTAGTCAACCCATCCCAACGAGATTTTTCTACCCAAGAAACATCAGGAGAGCGATCAGCACCATTTGGTAAAGTAAAACCTGTGGAAGAATCAAAAACCTCTCCTAGCCCCGTTGCTTCATTCCATGATGTTAGTTGAAATATTAAATTAACATTAATTTTTCCGGTTTCCCCTCCCGTTGGTGGCATGATAACTAGTTGTCCTTGGGCATTGCGTTCTAATTTTAAATCGGGGTTTTCTGCACACAGTTGGTAAAACTGCTCTCTATTTAGTTGAATAATGGGATTGAGATTTAATGTTAGTGCTGTCATATAGTCATCCTATTTGACTTGAGAAATTATCAGTGAGGAAAGGGAACACACCGATCAGGGAACAGGGAACAGAAATTGTTCATGAATCATTTAGGATTGCTATATTAACTACCCTGCTATATAAATCCTAGACAAGTCTAGACATTTATTTCTTACTTCAATGAGCAAGTCTCTAGGTATTTTTGGTAAACAATTTCCCCAAATTTTTCAGGTTCTCCCTGGGTGAAGGGGGACTCTTCCACCTTAGTTTGAATATATTGACTCAGCTGTGATCTTTGCTCATGGTCATCAATCAAGCTGACAGCCCTGGCAATATACTCTTCTACAGACGGGGTAACCAGTTGGGCTGGTAGTCCTAATCTTTTGAACAGAGCTTTCTCTGAGGTCTGGGGTAAAAACGGCCCATCCAGACAGATACTAACCACACCACAGTGGCTACAGTCATAAATGGTATTGGTATGGCCGAAGGGAAAGGGGCTGAGGGAAAGATCACACTCCCTTAACTGGCGCATATAATCTTTGTAGTCTTGGTGTTTGAAGACAGTGACGCTGTTGCCCAGAAAAGACTGGATGGTTCTTTTGATGTAATGGTAACTTATGCCCTGGGCTAAGGCTAGGAAAAAGCGGAAGTGCAGGGGCTGGGTGGCTTGGTCTCGGATGGAGCGACAGGCTGCAAGGAAGGGCATGGAGAGTTTCATGGAGGTGGCTGATACCGCCACTATTACCGGTGATCCGGGGAGTTTTGCCCCCCGCTCCGGCTGACTGGCTTTGATCTCAGCTAGATCGGGATGATCTGCCCAGGGGAAACTGCTGACTGGAAAATACAAAGGTTGCTCACTGAATAGGGATGTTGTCAACTCAACATCGTCTCGTACGGTAATAAAGTCTATGCGTTGGGAATGGGTGGAGGCGGGATGACCACCGCTCATGATTTGTAGGGGGGCAAAACGCACAGAGGAGGCCATGACTGTATGCAGCCCCATACCAATACTGGGCATATAGATGACCGCGGGGGCAAGATTCCGCATAATGGTGTGAATTTCTGGGATTTGAACCCAAATGTCTCCCGATAGGCCAATGTGGCGGTCAAACAGCGCCATCCCCACTTCATCAATTTGAGATATTGGTCCCACACCAATGACATTAAAGTGCTTTTTCAAACTCTTGATTGCAGGAGCATAACAGCGATACATGGCAGATTTGCACTGCATCCACTCGTGTACCACTACCAAGGTGGGGAGGTTGCCGGGTTTAGGGACTGATTGCTGTAATTGGGCTGGGGTAAAATCCTCTATTTTCCAGGAGGCTAAAATCTGCCTGGCTAATTGGTGAATGGGTTTTTTTATGTCTTCTTTGTTGAGTCCATCAGCATAACTGCAATACATATAGGTAGCCACGAATATGGGGAGGGGGAGTTCCTGGGGTTGCTGAATTTGCAGCAGCCGTTGGGGTAGTTCCCGCAGGAGGATTTGTTTTTTTTCGTGGGCGCGTTTGGAACCGCAAAAGGGTGGGGAGAGTAAGGCAATCATCAGGCTAGTTACCCCAATGGGATCCCATTCCCAAGCCTGTAAAATGGTATCAATTGTTATGTGCGATTCCAGGCTATAGAGCAACAGGACTTTGCGGAAATCCTGACGTTTGAAGGCGGTTTTGTTATCCTCATTGGTATCATTCAAGCCGGCAATAATATGGTCAGCATTCTGATAGGAAGTGGCTTGAAAGATCAGGGCTAGC
>NZ_JAQMUH010000181.1:0-13494 GCF_028331025.1 Anabaenopsis arnoldii
AGGAAGATTTTATACGGACAATGGTCTTTTAATGGGCTATTTTTCTTACTAAGAATACAGACTTTGTACTGTTTTTCTCCGGTGGTCACCTTGTCCACCTTGTCCACCAAGTCTTGTCCTTGTAAGGGGAGGGGACTGGATCTAATGAATTAAATGGGGTAAACAGTAAGGATTCAGGTCTAAATTTGAGGAATTAAAGAAGGGGTCTGCACAGCAGGGTTAACCATCGCTTTGATAGCTTGGTTAAAAAACTCAATCACAGAACGTCTTTGACGACGACAAGTTTGAATAACCGTCAATAAATTGGCAGTATCTTGAAACCGCTCCATTGAACGAGAACCACCACTAACTTTTCGTTTTGTCACTGCTAAACGTAATGTTCGTTCGGCTAAATTATTATCAGGGGGTATCTCCGGGTGGTCTAAAAAATACCACCACTGATGAGCTTTATTCCTTAAAGAGCGTAAAAGTTTACCAGCTTCACCCCCAGCCTTATCGATCCCGGAATGAATAGCGGCTTCAACTTTTTTTCTAAACTCTGATGCCCAAATCAAGAATTCATCAAGATTTTGGCTTTGTTGGAATAAAGCGTAGTTTTTAAAACCCTCATCTATCAGGTTGACGAATATTGTCCCAATTCCTTGATTATTTAAGCCCGTTGCTTAATCAGCTTCTTAAAGTGACGGCGTAAATGCGCCTGGCATTTCTGTTGAGCAATGACCTTATAACCGTTATAGGCGCTAAAGTCATCAGAAATGAGTACACCAGAGTAACTTGAACCCAGAATGGATTCTAATTCAGGACGAGAGCGAGTATCAGCCGCATGAAATAAAGCGAAGTCTGTATTGGCAAAAATCCATCACCATTCTTTTACGCCTTTGACTACCCAAGGTGTTTCATCTACATGGATATTGGGCTGGGTTTGTTCTATCCACTCCTTGAGGCTATCAATACTTTGAGCCCCTGCACTATCTATTCGTTCATTCGTGGCTACTAATGTTCCGACTCCAATTTCTATTTGACCTAGTTCCCACAACAATTCTTGTTGTTTTTCGTAGGATAAATGTCCGTAATTATTGAGCCTTCCCAAGAAGGCTTGCAGTCTGATTCCTATATCTTGTCCTGGTACTATTTCTGGTGATCAGTCTGCTGCTTGTTTAGAGCCACATTCGCTGCAAACGCACGTATATCTTTGATATAGCATTTCCCATGCTCGTGAGGTACAATTTTTTTTAGTTTGAGGGAACACACCGAACACCGGAATAGGGAATAGGGAATAGGGAATTGGTGTGTATTTCATGAGCCTGAAAAAGGCTATAATATCTCAAACCTATCTACTCGAGGAAATCCCTTTCTGGTTTTTCCCGGATGTCCTGGTTGTCCTCCTGGTTTCCGTTTTGCTATCCGGCTCTCTTCTACTGGCTATTCGAGCTTTTTTTCGGTTTTTTTGAGGATGTCTCCCGATGGTGGTTTTGATGATGTTGTGCTGTCTAAGTCTCTACTGACTTTGAGTTTCTCTATTTTTTGTTCTAGTTCTACAACTCTGCTTGTTAGCTTCTCTATTGTTTTCCCCTGCTCCATGATGATCCCTACCAGTTGAAAAGTCGCCAACTGTTTCAAGGTTTCACTGTCTAGTTTTGGTGGCAGGTTTTTCTCCATAATTGCTATATTCTGCTTCCCTGACCACACTTGTCAATACCCCACCACCTGAATCCTTACGGTAAAGATGTGATGAAAATTAGGGTTGAAAACTTATCAAACATCCTCTAAGGTTTCTGCGGATAAGGATGTAATTCGCCAATGCCACAAGGCACGAGAAATTAAGCTTAAGGGAACATTAGTTTTTAGTACGCAGGAGATTAAATAAGTGAACCGCGATCGCCATTTTGATAGAGATTTTGAAGAGACCCTACTGTGTTAAAATTAAATTATTCCTCCTATTGCCGACCGGATTACCGGGAATCACTCAGCCGAAAACATGGTTCGGCGTCCACCGATGCCTTATTGAGAATAATAGAACAACTCTGATGGTTAAATCTGCTCCTGCCCCAATTGCCAAGCGTGATCAGCCTTCCAAAGTAGAAGGTATCAAGGAAAGAAGTAATTTTTTACGCGAACCCGTAGCTACACAAATCCTTGAAGATACAACTCATTTTACCGAAGAAGCAGTACAGCTGCTCAAGTTCCATGGCTCCTATCAGCAGGATAACCGCGATAACCGGGTCAAGGGACAGGAGAAAGATTATCAGTTTATGCTGCGGACTAGAAATCCCGGTGGGTTTATACCACCGCAGTTGTATCTGGCTTTAGATAATTTATCTGATCAATACGGGAACCACACATTACGAGTAACCACACGTCAAGGCTTTCAGTTACATGGGATTTTAAAAAAGAATCTCAAGGCAGCGATCGCTAGTATAGTAAAAAATATGGGTTCGACCCTGGGGGCTTGCGGTGACCTTAACCGTAACGTCATGGCTCCACCCGCACCCTTCAAGAATCGCGCCGAGTACCAGTATGCCTGGGAATACGCCAATAATATCGCTGATTTGTTGACACCCCAAACGGGGGCATACTACGAAATTTGGTTAGATGGCGAAAAAATCATTAGTGGGGAAGAAACCGAAGAAGTTAAAGCCGCACGACAACGCAATGGCAATGGTACTATTATTCATGGTAGCGAAGAGCCGATCTATGGCACTCACTATATGCCCCGCAAATTCAAAGTTGGGGTGACTGTACCTGGTGATAATTCCGTAGATTTATATTCCCAAGACCTGACCTTAGTGGTAATCACTAATGACCAGGGAGAACTGGAAGGTTTTAATGTGTTTGCTGGTGGGGGTTTTGGGAGGACACACAATAAGGAAGAAACCTTTGCCAGGGTAGCAGATGAAATCTGCTATGTGGAAAAAAATGATGTTTACGATTTAGTTAAGGCGATTGTTGCGACTCAAAGGGATTATGGCGATCGCACGGAGCGCCGTCATGCGCGATTAAAGTACTTAATTCATGAGTGGGGTGTAGATAACTTCCGTACCCAAGTTGAGGAGTATTTCGGTAAATCACTCCCCGCATTCCAACAGTTACCAGAGTTTAAATATTACGATTTCCTCGGTTGGAATGAACAAGGTGATGGCAAGCTATTTTTAGGCATTTCCGTAGAGAATGGTCGAGTTAAAGATGAGGGTTCTTTTCAACTCAAAACTGCTTTGCGGCAAGTTGTGGAGCAATTTGACTTACCTATGCGCTTGACACCCCACCACAACATCATTTTTTATGATATTGAGCCAGAAAATAAGTCAGCCATTCAGGAGCTTCTACACCGTTGCGGCATCGTTGATGATCCCAACACCATTGAACCCCTAGTACGTTATGCTATGGCTTGTCCGGCTTTGCCTACCTGCGGTTTGGCTATTACCGAATCTGAACGGGCAATACCAGGTATTTTAGAGCGGATTCGCCAGTTATTGGATAAACTAGGTTTACAAAAAGAGCATTTTGTGGTAAGGATGACAGGCTGCCCCAACGGCTGCGCCCGTCCCTACATGGCAGAATTAGGTTTTGTGGGGAGCGCTCCTGAATCTTACCAAGTGTGGCTGGGAGGTTCCCCAAATCAGACAAGATTAGCGCAGCCTTATGTAGACAAGCTACATCATAATGATATAGAAAGCTTTTTAGAGCCGATTTTCGTTTACTTTAAGAATTTTCGGGAATACGGCGAAAGCTTTGGCGATTTTTGCCATCGTCTAGGTTTTGCTGCTCTGCGTGAGTTTGCGGATACTTACAAACCTGAAGCTACCATTAGCAGTAAATCCCGCCATCGAGTTAGTATCCGCGATGAGGTATATACTAAGCTGAAAGCAGCAGCCAATAGTCAAGACAGGCCAATGACGGAGTTGGTGAATGAAGCCTTAGAAGCTTACTTTGAGAATCTGGTGTAAATCAATTCAATAAATATTTTGAACCTTCTCTCCGTGATATTAGCTACAGAGTAGGTTTTTTTATGCTTGATGACTGTAGGTAATTAAATTAGCATGGCTCAACTACAAAGAATCGCGATCGCTCCCTCTCAAATTCAAGCAAATGTGATTACCCTAGGTAAAGAGCAACAGCATTATTTAGGCAGAGTGTTACGCTTACGTGGGGGCGATCGCTTCATTGCCATGGATGGTCGAGGAAAATGGTGGTTAGCTCAATTAGAAGGAGAACAAGCCCAGATATTAGAACAATTAAGCGCAGAAAATGAATTACCTGTAACCGTTACCCTCATGGTAGCCTTGCCCAAGGGGAATGGATTTGATGAAATCGTCAGGTATTGTACAGAATTAGGTGTAAGTTGTATTGCTCCGGTATTGAGCGATCGCACCTTACTCAATCCCAGCCCGCAAAAACTGGAACGTTGGCGACGCATTGCTACAGAAGCGGCGGAACAGTCAGAACGCTGTTTTATCCCCACAATCTTGGAACCCGTACCTTTTACTACCAGTATTAGCGCTAATCTGGGAAGTCACCGTTATATTTGTGAGGGACGTGGTGATTATCCCCATTTAAATAACCTGATTGAATCTGACACATCTACAATTACCATTGCCACAGGACCCGAAGGGGGATGGACTGAAGCGGAAATCAGCCTAGCGATCGCCTCTGGCTTTCAACCAGTATCTCTTGGCCGCCGCATCTTGCGAGCAGTTACAGCGCCAACAGTAGCAATAACCTTAATTTCCGCAGCATTTCACTAGTTAGCAAAAAATCCCCATCACTGCAGTCAGGGGAGTGTCAACCCAGTTAGTTAGAAGTTTTCATTTGTCGTGCCATATCCAGGTAAGAATTCATATTTGCCCCTGGACGGCGGCGACTAGAGCCGGACCCAGTAGGAACAAGATATTTTGGGGCAAAAGTAGTTTCAGTTGCTGGTGTTTTTGTCCCATTAGAGGCTGATACTGTGGTGGGTGTGGCTTGATTAGCTCCGGTATTTTTTGTCGGCTCTACTTTAGTGGTTTTTGAAGCGGTGGGTGCATCTACTGCTGCTGAAACCACCGCAGCCGTACCATTAGCTTTAGGTGATGGGGATACTTGTTGATCTTTAGCTGTAGCTGGTGGTGCTGTATCATCTGCGGATTCATCTAACTCTAAGTAGTAGCCACTGCCTTTTTTACCAGGTAACAACCCAGTAATAAAACCCAAAATACCCGCGATTAACTTTTTGATAAAACCGAACATGAGAATTTCCCCCGTGTTTATATATCTGTAAATAGTTTTATTTCTCTAGTGGAAGCACTTCCCACTGGTAGACATTGAGAGTTAATTATTCAATTTTACTGTAGCTAAGTGCAAGATTTAGAAATGATGCTTAATTAAAATTAATATTTTCCTGTTGGCAGACCCGTGGTAAAAGTGGCATAGATTACTGGTAGACATTAACACTATTAAGGCATTCAATTAAGCACATCCCATATATTCCTATGAATAGCAACAACCTAGAGCGTAACTCGGTGTTATTAATACATGGTATTGAAGACACTGGAGCAGTTTTCAATACCATGGCCAGTTATCTCAGACAGCAGGGTTGGCCTGTGTATACCCTGGATCTGGTTCCCAACAATGCTGCGGTTGGTCTTGATATTTTGGCACAGCAGGTAAGTGATTATATTCTTAATACCTTTGGCCCACACAAACCAATTGATTTAGTAGGCTTCAGTATGGGAGGAATTATCAGCCGTTACTATGTTCAAAGGCTAGGAGGAATCAACCGCGTACACAGGTTAATTACTATTTCCTCTCCTCACAACGGAACTTTGATGGCCTATGCTTCCCAGCGTCCAGGCTGCTTGCAAATGCGCTCTAATAGTCGATTCATCCAAGATTTAAATGGTGATGCCCAGATATTAGATCAGATAAATTTTACATCGATATGGACACCTTATGATTTAATGATCGTTCCGGCAAATAGTTCACAAATGCCCGTGGGAAAAGAAATAGTAGTCAAAGTTCTACTACATCCCTCAATGTTAACAGATCCCAACAGTTTGGCAGCCGTAGCATCTGCCTTAGCAGAACCAATTAACCCCGGTCACCAATTTCGGGATATTGAGAACTGCCAAAAATCGCATCTGGGTGGCGGTAATATTTAAATTCCATCAAGTTGTAAAAGGGATCTTCTAAAAAGAAAGTGCGATGCTCCAAGGGTGAACCCACAAACCGACGTTTAGGTGATTCCCGAAAAATAAGCTGTTGTTTCTGTGCTTTTTCTAGCAACTCTTCCCAGTCATGTTCCTGAACAAAAATGAGTCCGAAGTGTCTAGGGTAGATAGTCCGTTGGGGTAACAGACTTTCCTTAGTGACATGAGCTACTAATTGATGTCCGTAGAGGTTGAGAATTAGCGCTTGGGAATTTTCACGGCCGGCCATGCAGCCAAGTCCATCAACATAATATGCTTTGGTTTGGGCAATGTCAGTTACGGGAAAAGCCAGATGAAATAAGGTACGCTGCATAGCTATTTTAAATATAGTCATCCTATTTGAGTTGAGAAATTATCAGTGAGGAAAGGGAACAGGGAACAGGGAACAGGGAACAGGGAACAGGGAACAGAAATCAAATAGGAGTCCTATATATAATAAATCGTTAATACTGTATACAAAGTGAAGCCGTTTAGTCCCCTAAAACCTGATTTGTGGTCAAACATACAGTTTAAGATAATTTCAGCTTATATCTTAGTGAAGATGTTGGCCTGAAGTGGGGTGGAAAAGCGATTAACACATCTTTACAAGTCGGTGGGGGTTACTTAACCTGTAATAGGAAAAGAATATCGGCATTTTTGGCGTGAAACAGTGGCAGAAACTCAACATCCCAGTTCTAAAGTTGGTTATCCTGTTGGTATTCTGGCCAAAGTACTCATGATTGATTGCTGATGTTATCTTTTCTTGACTTTGCAAATCCTTGGTTAGTAGCCATAGGATTAAACACGGTGCTGTTAGCTTTAGCCTCGATTTTGCCTAAAAAGCTACTTACCCCAGCCGGATTATTTCACGCTTGGTTACTGGGAGTACTCATTTGGGTAACTCTTGGTTGGCAAGGATATCTCGTGGTAATGTTCTATTTTTTGGTTGGTTCTAGTGTAACACGTATTGGCATGGCACAAAAAGAAGCAGAAGGAATAGCTGAGAAACGTTCTGGAGCTAGAGGTCCGGAAAATGTTTGGGGTTCGGCTCTGACTGCTGCTGTGTGTGCGTTGGGGGTAGGAATTCTCAATTCCGGATTACTCATAGTCAGTAACCTTGAGTTTCTACTATTACTGGGTTATGTCGCTAGTTTGAGTACTAAGCTTGCTGATACCACTGCTAGCGAAGTTGGTAAAGCCTACGGTAAGAGAACTTTTTTGATTACTACACTACAACCAGTATCTCGTGGTACAGAAGGAGCAGTGAGTTTAGAGGGAACAATAGCCGGTGTGGTGGCTTCTATTGCGATCGCCTGTGTAGGTTGGGCTGTGGGTTTAGTGGATTTATTAGGAGTGTGTTGGTGTATATTGGCTGCATTTATCGCTACAAATTTAGAAAGTGTGATTGGTGCAACATTGCAATCTAAATATGACTGGCTCACCAACGAAGTAGTAAATATTATTAACACATTAATTGGGGCGATCGCAGCTATCATACTCGCCTTGATTTGGAAAATTACTATTTCCTGATTTTTTCGCCTGATTCTTTAAAAAACACGCAATTATTGGCGCATACTTGATTCTATTATGCGTTAATTTTACCATTATTTTATCATCATCGGTTTTCAGGTGGCTGAGATAGATTTATAGCCTTTTTCAGGCTAATGAAGTACACACCTATTCCCTATTCCCTCAAACTAAAAAAAATGTACCTCACGAGCATGGTAAATGCTATATTTTATATTTTGGCTCATTTACTTTCTTCATCTGTTCTTTATGGGATTATTTCATGGAATCTTCACCGTTTTTGATAGTTAATGACCAGCCAATTTTTATAAATCAGGCGGTAAAATATCTGCAAGCCTCTGGAAAGTTAGCCCATTTTATTGGCGACATTCTCCGCCAATATGTTATTGAACAAGAAATCCAATCGCGAGATGATATACACATTAGTCCCGCTTCCACAGAACAGACCATTATTGATTTCCGCCTCAAGAATCAACTCAATGACCCTAAAGTATTTCAGGAATGGCTAAAGGACAATGCCACAGACTACGCTACCTTTTACGAATCAATAGCACTGAACTTTAAATTAGAAAAGCTGAAAGTTTTAATTACAGAACCGAAAATTTCCGAATATTTTATCGAACGCAAAATTTTTCTGGATCGGGTGATAGTTTCCCGAATTATTGTCGAGGATCTAGAAATAGCTGAAGAACTACAAAGCCAAATTGCAGAAGGAGGTAGTTTTGAGCAACTAGCGAAAGAATATTCCCTCGCAGAAGACCGCATGGTTAACGGAATGATGGGACCAGTAAGCCGAGGAACAATACCGGATCAATTAAGAGCGGTTTTTGATATAGCTACTCCTGGACAAGTTGTCGGACCTATAGAAATCGAAGGACGTTACGGCTTATTTCGAGTGGAACAATTTTTGCCAGCGTCTTTAGAAGATATCCAACTTCAACAATCACTACAAAATGAACTATTTGAGAAATGGCTAGTGGAGAAAATTCAAAAGCTGACGGTCAAACTACAAATGAGCTAAAATCTCTGGATAATCAACGTTTAAAAGTCAACGCCCTAGCTTCTATACCTTGGTATCAACCACCCCTGCGCTGGTTGAGTTCTGAACAACAATCCCAACTGCAAAATCAAGCCCAAATCCGTCAATATCGTTTGGGAGAAAAAATCTGGTCAACCGCAGCAGGTAGTGATCAGTTTTTGATTTTGACTGGTAAAGTCCGTTTACGAGAACAAGAAGAAGGTAAGCCTTTAGGCTCTCTACAAGCTGGTGATTGGTTTGGTAGTTTGTATCAGATGTCTGTAGACTGCAAAGCTGTAGCTGCTAGCAAAGAAGTAGTAGTAGTATGTTGGAGTACAGCACTGTGGACAGAGTTTTCTAGTCCTGAAATTGAAGATTTTTGGCGAACTGGTGGGAAGGACACAGGTGATATTCACCAGAGCAACTTAGGAGTACCAGACCTAACACCGGAACTCAACCCTTCCCCAACGGTTGTCACCTCTGCTTATCCCTTTGTAAATAGTGCGAACACCGCTGCTGCTTGCTTAACAATGGTGGCGCAATACTTAGAACATCCGGTGAAATTAGAATGGGTCCAACGCCAACTCAGGGGACAGCGCCCCAAGAATGTGGTGGATGGGGGTGAGAAGTTGGGGTTAATGCTGCGAAGGTTACAAGTTACCTGGGCTGACTTGCGGCAGTTATCATTTCCAGCCATGCTACAATGGCAAGTGGATTCATCCCGGCCAGCTTCTTGGGTAGTAACCTATGGCATGAAAGGATCTAACCTGATTATTGCTAATCCCCTCAATCAGGATTATGCTTGTGAAAGTTTACCCCAGTCGGTGGTTGAGTCTGCATGGGATGGTAGACTCTGGCAAGTTGAACTTATATCTACTCAAGAAAAATTTAATTTGGGTTGGTTTACCCCAGCAGTTTGGAAGTACCGGAAACTCCTCGCGGAAGTATTAGTAGCATCTTTTACTTTGCAGCTGCTAGGGTTGGGAACTCCACTGATTACCCAAGTTGTAATTGACAAAGTAATGGTGCAGCAAAGTTTGCCCACTCTTGATGTCATGGCGATCGCACTGTTGTTAATCGCGACCTTTGAATCTATACTGGGTATTCTGCGGCTATTTATCTTTACTCATACCGCCCGCCGTTTAGATTTAAGTCTATCGGCTCAACTATTCCGCCATCTCATGCGTTTGCCTTTAGCTTATTTTGAGTCACGGCGCGTGGGAGATACCATAGCTAGAGTTCAGGAACTAGAACAAATCCGCCAATTTCTCACAGGTACAGCATTAACTGTGATTTTAGACAGTTTCTTTGCTGTAGTTTACCTAGTTTTGATGTTTTATTACAATATCCAGCTGACCTTTGTAGCCCTGGCGGTATTGCCGTTATTTGCGGCTTTGACAATTATCTCTACACCAATTCTGCGCAATTGGCTCAATGAAACTTTTAATCGCAATGCGGACAGTCAATCATTTTTAGTTGAGACAGTTACAGGGATTCACTCCGTCAAAGCCCATGCAGCCGAACCAGCAGCACGCGATCGCTGGGAAGGATTATTTGCACGGTTTGTGCGTACAGGATTTAAAGCCTCTACTACCTCCAATATTAGCAGTAATATCGGTAACTTTCTCACCAACTTTTCATCTTTACTCATTCTCTGGTTTGGTGCCAAACTAGTCATTGAGCAAAATCTCACCATTGGGCAACTTGTCGCCTTTCAAATGCTCTCAGGAAGAGTCACCGGGCCACTATTACGTCTAGTGCAACTATGGCAAAATCTCCAACAAGTGTTACTTTCTGTAGACCGCATTGGTGATATTCTCAACATCGCCCCAGAAGCAGAATCAGGAACAGGGTTAGTTTTACCACCCATCAAAGGTCAAGTTACCTTCGAGCAAATATTTTTCCGTTACCAACCACACATTGAACCTGTCCTCAAAGGTATCTCCTTCAACGTAGAACCAGGGCAATTTGTGGGAATTGTCGGACGCAGTGGTTCGGGTAAGAGTACCCTTTCTAAGCTATTACAACGCCTCTATCAAATTGAATCGGGACGGATTTTAATTGATGGATTTGATGTTAAGAGTGCTGATTTAGCCTCACTACGCCAACAAATTAGCGTAGTTCTCCAAGAAGACTTTTTATTTAATGGCTCCATCTTAGAAAATATTACTCTTGGTAACCCCGATATTACCGCCGAGGAAGTAGTAGAAGCTGCAAGGTTAGCTGTCGCCCATGATTTTATTAGTCAATTACCTTACGGCTATGAAACCAACGTGGGAGAAAGAGGGACGGCTTTATCTGGGGGACAAAGACAACGCATAGCCCTAGCCAGACTCTTTCTCTCCTCAGCACCAATTTTAGTTTTAGATGAAGCCACCAGCGCTTTAGACAGTGAAACTGAACAGCAAGTTTTGCAAAACTTACAAAAAGTTTCTAGTAACCGCACTGTATTCCTCATTGCTCACCGTTTCGCACCCCTAAAACGTGCCGATTTGATTTTAGTCTTGGAAAAAGGCGTAATTGCAGAACGAGGTACTCACTTAGATTTGCTACAACAAAAAGGTTTGTACTGGTCACTATACCAACGTCAGCAAGCAAATATTTAATCTTATTTGTGTCTTGGGTGATGCGGTCACAGGGAACCCCTCGCCATGACAATCATAAATCTTCTGGGGTGGGCAGGAAAGCCCGCCCTTTTTTACCTAACTCAGATGAAGGGCGCTGTCAATCATTGTGATCCAGATGTCCACTTTCCATCACTTTGCTCCTTTGTGATTTTCCTTCCTCATCCCAGAAACCATCGCTGTATTAAGGCTTGGGTTTTTGCACCAGATAAAACTCCATAGCTCACACCACCCTAAACGACGGGAAAAACTATACTTTCAATTATACTTTTTGGTCAAAAAAGAGTCATTTTGCAATTTCATTTCATATTAATTGTGATTAAGGGAGGTAAACTCACCTTTTAAAACCTGGGAAACAGGTTTTAACAAGTGCTGTCAAAAAATATTCTGTTTCATTGAGGAGAAAATATATATGCCCATTGACGATATTAGTCAGACTTTGTTTCCTCATCACGGGCTAAATTCCACCCATCTCTCCTCCGTAGACACTTTTCAAATCCACAATGATTATAGCTTGAGCCTCAGGGGTCGGAGTAGTTTTAATTCACCCGATAATCCTGATAATATTAATACAACTTCCCTCCAGACCACTAACTATAATTTTAATTCTGGCTATGGCTTGATTAATGCCGCAGCCGCAGTAGCAAGAGCTGCTGGTGAAAATACTTTTGCTGATGTTCCTCCTGTGGGTGGTAATAATTGGGGAGCAGATTTAGTCAGAGCACCGGCGGCCTGGGCGCAGGGCTACACAGGTAATGGTGTAGTTGTTGCTGTGTTAGATACCGGCGTTGACTATAATCACCCAGATTTAAAGGATAAGATTTGGACTAATCCCAATGAAATTCCTGGTAATGGCATCGATGACGATAATAATGGCTATATTGATGATGCCCAAGGTTGGAATTTTGTTGACAATACCAACAGTACCATTGATGTTAATGGTCATGGTACTCATGTGGCTGGAACCATTGCTGGAGCAAATAATGGCTTTGGGGTAACTGGTATTGCCTATGATGCTAAAATCATGTCGATTAAAGTTCTCAATGAACAGGGATCAGGCAGCAGTAATACCGTTGCTGATGGTATTTACTATGCTGTGAATAATGGTGCTGATATAATTAATCTCAGTCTCGGTAGTAATTTCCCTAACAGCACATTGGAAACTGCAATTCAATATGCCAGTAGTCAAGGTGTTGTGGTTGTCATGGCAGCGGGTAATAATAGTTACCCATTTCCCGGCTATCCCGCTCGCTATGCCAACAACTGCGGATTGGCTGTGGGAGCAGTTGACAGGAACAGTCAGATGGCTAACTTCTCTAACAGGGCTGGGCTGAATTCTTTTCCCTATGTGACGGCTCCAGGAGTGGGTATTTATTCCTCCCTCCCTGGTAATGAGTATGGTACATATAGTGGTACATCCATGGCCGCTCCTCACGTTGCTGGTGTAGTTGCCTTAATGCTCAGTGCTAATCCTAACTTAACTAATGGCGAAATCCGAGAAATCATTATAGAAACCGCTGGAAATAGTACACCAATACCAGATGCTAACAGGTGGAACATCACCCCTGTAGTTTCACCGGACTATGGCAGAGATGGCGGCAATATTATATTAGCTACTGCTATAAATCTGGAAATAAAAGTAACAGATTTTATCAGTGAAAATGCACCAACTTCTAACCGCCCTCCCATTTCTTTCTTTATCAGCCCTATGAATCCTGGGAAACTAGCGGAATTAGGGTATTACCATAGGGCGATCGCAGGACTTAGCGGCATAAATGATGGCATAAATGATAATATCTTCAATGCCGATGATATTGATCAAAATAGGGTAGATTTTACCAAAATCCGCAAACTTTTCAGTCAATTGCAGCTAGGCATAGATATTTTACGCAGATTTCTCCCCATTATTCGCCGATAACAGGAATTACAGCACATTTCAGTCAGGGACACAGGGGCGGGTAAGATACCCACCCCACAAAAATTATATCCTTCATCAGGTTATCACTAAATTATCCTCTTATTACCCCTGCCAGTCCTGATGGTGTTATTACCTGCACCAGCGTTAATGGTATCATCGCCATTACCTGTGTTAATGCGGTCATTGCCAGCACCGGTGGTAATAACTTGATTCCCATTACGGGTGGTGATAGTGTTATTACCTCCA